>NZ_JAQUOY010000002.1 GCF_028716865.1 Candidatus Methylomirabilis sp.
GCAGCGGTCAGCTCTCAGCAATTCGCGGTACGCCCAGAACCGAAGAGCAAGGTCGTCCCCCTGAAGGCCAAGGCGAAGAGTAAGACCGAGGTGCCCAAGGTAGTGGCAGCGGCCACCGGGACTGATGCCGCGTACGGGACGCCGGCCCTGAACATGGTCGAAGGGTTCGAGGAGTTTTGATCGGTCGTCAGAAGAGGCGCGCGCATGTTGGACGTCGAGAAGGTTCTGTGACGACTGCCAGGCGACAGGGGTAACGCTGGCGGCGGTTGAAGCGGCTGATATGAACTAATGAGGGAATCAATGGAACATCACCGACCCGGAGTCGGGTCCCTGCCACAACCTGTATCGGAGTTCACGATCTCCGATCAGGAATTTCGGCTGTTTCAGGACCTGGTCAAAGCCCATACCGGGATCGCCCTGACCGAGCACAAGCGGAACCTGGTCTGTTCTCGGCTGAGCAAGCGACTGCGAGGGCTTGGGCTTACGTCCTTCCAGAGATATTACGACTATCTGAACGCCGAGGCAGGGGAGGCGGAACTGGAAAACTTTGTGAACGCCATCACTACGAACAAGACGGATTTCTATCGTGAAAACTGGCACTTCAAATTCCTAGAACAGGAAATCGTACCCGCCTTGAAGGCGCGGGTCGCTCGGGGCGGGGAGCGGCGGATTCGGATCTGGAGCGCCGGGTGCAGTAGCGGCGAGGAGCCCTACACCATTGCCATTACGCTGCGAGAGGCTATCGAAAGTCTTCTGGCCTGGGATATCCGCATCCTGGCCTCGGATATTGACACGGAGGTCCTGGCTCGAGCGGCGCAGGCCATCTACCCGGAGGAACGCGTCGCCGAAATTCCAAGGCCCCTTTTGGAGCGCCATTTTCGACAAGGGACGGGAGCGCAGGCCGGTCTGGTGCAGGTGACTCGGGAGGTGCGGAATCTTGTGACGTTCCGTCGGATAAATCTGTTGGAGGAGCCGTGGCCTATCAGGACGGTTTTTGACTGCATCTTCTGTAGGAACGTGATCATTTATTTCGACAAGCCGACACAACACCGCCTGATGCAACGTTTTGCCACCTATCTCAAGGATGACGGCCACCTTTTCCTGGGGCATTCTGAATCGCTCTATGGGATCAGCGACCAGTTTGCCTTTCTTCACCACACCATTTACCGAAAGCACGGAGGGCAGGAACTGCTGCCGCTACGGACAGCGGAGGCGACTACGTGAGACACAAAGCCCAGGTCACCATTCACATCGGTGGCGTTTTTGCCACCGGGGAGCCGACCGTGATCAAGACCCTGTTGGGGTCCTGCATCGCGGCCTGTCTTCTGGATCCTGTGGCCGGCGTCGGTGGAATGAATCACTTCATGTTGCCCAGCACGCTGAATGGCGACGCCGACGGAAATCTCTCCCGGTTTGGTGTCCACGCCATGGAACTGCTCATCGGACAGATCCAGAAGCTGGGAGGGGAACGCGCCCGGGTGCAGGCCAAGGTCTTCGGCGGGGGCCATGTTTTGCAGATCGCCGAGTCGGTCAACGGGGTACCGCAGCAGAACATCCGGTTTATTCGAAACTTCTTGCGCACAGAGGGAATCCCGTTGTTGGCCCACGATCTGGGGGGCTGTGTTGCGCGGCACGTTCTCTTTGATACCGGATCTGGAAAGGTCAGAATGAAACGCCTCTCGAGGGCGACTAGACTGACGACCGTGGCGGAGCGGGATCACGAGGCACAGGCGGAGCGAGAAACGAAACAGTATGGGGAAATTACGCTCTTTGATGATTGAAGGTAACTACTCAGGTGGATAGGCTGAAGACCGAAGGCTGTTAGGGGTAAGACCCGAGAAAGTTTTGAATGGCTTTTTGGAACCCTCAGTCTTCAGCCTAAATCCCTAGGTAGTTACCAACCACGAGCTGATGGCTGAAGCCTAGCCGGTAGATATGAGCGATGAGTAAGAAAATTCGCGCACTGATCGTGGACGATTCGGCGCTGATGCGCCAGATGCTGACCGTCCTACTCCAGCGGGGCCACCGGATCGAGGTAGTGGGAGCGGCAGCCGATCCCTTCATTGCCCGGGAGAAGATCAAAGCGCTGAATCCCGACGTCCTGACACTGGACGTCGAGATGCCTCGGATGGACGGACTCACATTTTTGGAGAAGCTCATGCGAGCCCGCCCCATGCCGGTGGTGATGGTCTCGTCGCTTACCGAGGCGGGGTGCGAGACGGCCCTCCGCGCCCTGGAACTCGGAGCATTGGATTTCATCACGAAGCCCACAGTGGATATTCGTGAGCACATGGATGATATTGCTGAGGAGATCGTCGCCAAGGTCCTCGCGGCGGCATCGGCGCGAATTCTTCCACGGGGCAGGTGTGGACCGAGCGCCGTCATCCGGGAGGCTGCGGCCCTGGCGCCTGCTCCTGCGGCGATGATCAGAACGACGGATCGGGTCATTGCCGTGGGGGCATCCACAGGAGGGACCGAAGCGCTGAAGGAGTTTTTGATGATGTTGCCCGCAAACTCGCCAGGGATCGTCATCGTTCAGCACATGCCGGAGAAATTCACAAAATCGTTCGCGGAACGTTGCGATCAGCTCTGCACGATTCGGGTCAAGGAGGCGCAGGATGGTGATCGCGTGCTTGCCGGCCATGCCTTTATCGCACCCGGCAACTATCACATGGCCCTGCGGCGCAACGGCGCCCAATACTTCGTCAATGTCTACTCCGCGCCGCCGGTCAATCGGCATCGCCCCTCGGTCGATGTCCTGTTCGAATCGGCGGCCGAGTGCGCGGGACGGAACGCCGTCGGTGTGATTATGACCGGGATGGGGGCGGATGGTGCCAAGGGCCTTCTCGAGATGAAACAGGCCGGGGCGCGCACCATCGCCCAGAACGAGGCGACCTGCGTCGTCTTCGGAATGCCGAAAGAGGCGATCGCCCTGGGCGCTGCAGATCATGTGATCGCCCTCCCCCTGATCGCCCGCAAGGCTCTGGAGTTGGCAGAGGCGTAAACGGTGGTATCGGAAAATTTTTCCGTTGCGTCCTGGCCTGTCCCCGTAAACTCCGCGGTAGACAGGACCTAGATAGTTGCGGTGATTGGTCTCAGGGCCCAGGGGGACGCGAAAGCCTACATGGCACGGGATCTGCACTGTTTGAGATCGCTACGACGCGCTGAATGAGATCACCGGGCAGCAGCGATGGTAAAGGAGGGCTGGCCGTCGGTCAGATCCTGTGTGTTGCGAGGAGCGATAATCGATGGGGAAGGACACGATCCTTGTTATTGACGATGATGAGCAGATCAGGGAGTCGCTTGGGCAATACCTGGAGTTGCTGGGCCACCGGGTCAAATCGGCTCCGGATGCGCAAGCGGCGCTCCAGCATGTGCGCCAGGGGGTAGATCTGGTGCTGACGGACCAGCGGCTTCCGGCGACGAGCGGTCTCGAATTGATCCGGGAGATCCGGAAGCTGAATCTTCAGGTGCCCTTTGTCCTGATGACCGGCTTTCCCGACATCGGGACTGTTCAGGAGGCCAGGGGGCTCGGCGTCTCCGCATTCCTGAAGAAGCCCCTAGATCTGAAGGACCTAGGCCATCGAGTTGACGACCTCCTGGGAAAGCCGGACACAGACCGCTTCTACGGTACGATCCTTGTGCTCTCCAAAGGGTTAGCCGACACCATGGAGGAGAAGCTTACGTGGGGCGAGACCTATATCTATGAGGGAGAGGAAGAGGCCAACCAGGGGCTGGAGGCCATCCACCGTGAAAAGCCGGTGGCGATTCTCGGCGACGTGAAGAGCCCGTTTACCCTCTCGCTTCTCGACGAGTACCGGAGGCGAAAGCAGGATCAGGCCGCGTTCCTGATCGCGGGCGATGAAAGCGACCTCGACCTGATCACCGAGGCTCTGTTTAAGCGGAAGGCTGATGGGGCTGTGACGGTGGGCGATACTGCCGATAACATCAAAGCGCACATCGTCGACTGCGTGAAGCGGTTGGAGGGTGGGAAGGAGAAGCAACGCCGGACCAAGGACACGCTCATCGAGCGCTGCATGTATGCTCGTTCCTTCCAGCGGGGGCGGTACTGTACCTATCAGGGTCCGTGCGCCTCTCGGGAGGGCTGGGTCGTGATCAACGGAGTTGATCATCAGAAGTGTGGCAAAAAGCCGCTGCAGTTTGGAGACTGGAACCAGGTGGGGTTGTACATCTGGCCGCATGGTGTGGTGACGCTCGAGAAGGTGCACGATGCGAGACGGGAGGTCATCGCCATGATCAAACTCGGCAAGAAAGCGATCGTTTTTGACCTGACAAGCGTCAAGGAGCTTCATGTGAATCTCCTGGAGACGCTCGCGGACCTTTACGAGGAACTGATGACGACCTACCATGATGGCGTGATGACTGTGATTAACCTCGACCAGCAGCTTGACAGCGAGTTTCGGGAGTTCAGCCAGACCCAGGGGATCAGGCTCGTCCTCTGAGGTGGGGGTGATGGACGTCGGCATCCTGGGTGGCCTTGCTATTGGATTCCTGGCGATCGCAGGCTCCGTCCTGCTGGACGGAGGAGAGCTGCGCGCATTCCTAAACCTCTCGGCTTTTCTGATCATTTTTGGCGGGACCATGGGTGCGACTATGGTGACCACCTCGCTTCAAGACATGTTCAGGCTGCCGCGACTCGTGAAGCGGGCCCTGTTCCCTGGGGTATCACTGAAACCGGATGAGGTGATCGCGACCCTTGTGGACTTTGCCCAGACGGCCAGAAAAGAGGGGGTATTAGCGCTTCAGGATAGGATGCCTGCGGGAGGCGTGGATCCCTTTCTGATCAAGGGGCTCGAACTGGTCATCGACGGCGCGGACGAGACAATCGTGCGAGAGATTATGCAGGCCGAGATCCACTCGATGAAGTCCCGCCATACAAAAGGGATCGAGATCTTCGGGATCATGGGCGGCTACGCCCCGACCATGGGGATCATCGGTACGGTCATGGGATTGGTCCATGTTCTGAGCAGGCTCGGGGAGGGAACGGATAGTCTCGGTCGGGGGATCGCCGTCGCCTTCCTCGCCACATTCTACGGAATCTTCAGTGCGAATGTCCTGTTCCTTCCGATGTCGGGGAATCTCAAAGTCAAGAGCGAAGAGGAGACCCATATGCGCGAAGTCATGATGGAGGGAATCCTGGGGATCCAGTCAGGGCTCAATCCCCACATGCTGGAGCAGAAGCTCCGATCGTTTTTCGCGTCTAAGGCGTCATGAGAAGCGATCGGCGGTTAGCTATGAACTGGCTGATTGCCGATCACGATGGCTGAGGGTTAGATATGGTAGGAAACGGACATGACGGAGGCGGAGGGCTGCGGTGGCTGCTGACCTATGCTGACATGATCACTCTGCTCCTGGCCTTCTTTATTATCCTATACGCGTCGTCCAGGGTGGACGCCAAGAAATATACCGACATGGTCTCATCGATCCGAACAGCCTTTGGCGTCCCGCTGCCGCCGCGATCGGTTGTACGGGCGGGGGATGGCGGAGAGAAGCTGCTGCCGTTTCCAGATACGGTAGGCATGCTGGTGCAGCAGTTGAGCGTGCAGTTGGAGGAAGAGATCAAGACAGGGAGCGTGGAGATTGAGCGAAACGAAAAGGGAGTCATCCTCCGCCTTCAGGAGACCGTCCTCTTTGATCTGAGCAGTGCGACCCTTTCTGCTGAGGCGAAAAGGATCCTGGACAAGATCGCCCCTTCCCTGCTCAATGTTCCTAATGTCATTGAGGTCGAGGGGCATACCGACAATCTCCCCATCCGGTCGCCCATCTTCCCCAGTAACTGGGAGTTGTCGGTTGGACGCGCCACTGCGGTGATCCGGCATCTTGTGGAGATCCATCGATTCCCCCCGGGCCGCTTGGCGGCTCGGGGGATGGCAGACAATCAGCCTCTGGCGCCCAACGACCCTGTGCGGGGCAATATACGGAATCGCCGGGTGGAGTTGCACATTCAGACACCGACATAAAGCGTAACGCGCAGGTGGATAGACTGAAGGCTGAAGGTGGGCGGTGAATGACTCTTCAGTTGCTTCAGTCTTCATCCTAAGCACCTAAGCGGTTAGCATAAATAGTCATCAGCGACTGATGGGAACCTTGCGGATTGATGGGGGAGGACGCGATGTCAGGTGATACATACAATGAGGAACAGCAAGGCGATCTCCATGAACTCGTTGAGGCGGCCCGAAGAATGGCCGACGGGAAGTTTCGGGAGATCGTCGCGGTCCAGGCTAAGGGTGAAATAGGCCGATTGGCCTATTATATCAATCAAACCATGCATAACCTGCAGCAACTCGATCCGGCAGTGGGGGGCAGTTCGCGGAGTCTGCCGCAAATGAGCGGGCAACTGTCGGAGGTGGTTAAGACCACAGAGCAGGCGTCCATGCGGGTGCTGAATGAGATTGACCAAATGGTAGAGGAACAGATGGCGGTGGAGAAGGGCCTTCGGCAGCTCGCGACGCTGCTGGAGGTAGAGCAAACGCACGATCCTCAACGGGGAGCAGCCTTGCAGACGCTGGCGGAGATACGGCAGCGCCATAGCCGTACCCAAGGCCGGGCGTTGGAGATCATGTCGGCCATGGAATTCCAGGACATCACAGCCCAACACATCCAGAAAAGCATCGCTCTGATCACCGAGGTGGAGAACCGACTGCTGCGCCTGGTAGTCCTGTTCAATCTCCCGCCGAATGGACAAGACGAGAACGAGGTGGATGGTAAGTGGAAGGCATTGGGGGAATTCGCCGCAGCCTCGAAATCCGGGGAGATGGATCAGGAGATGGTGGACCGGCTCCTGGCCGAGTTCGGCCAGAAGACGCGATAACGAACTATGCGTCTGATTGCGATCGACCTGCTGGCGGAGGGGATGGCGGTAGCCAAGCCGGTGATGCATGACTCCGGGCGGATCCTGCTGGCGCCAGGGGTTTCGCTGACCGATCGAATGATCGAACGATTGAAGGCTCAGAGTATCGGGCAGGTCTGGGTAGAGGCGGAAGGGCCCGACGAGGGGAGATTGTCGGCGGAGGCAGCGAAGAAAATGGAGCGAGCACTGGAGAGGCGATTCGCCGATGTGTGCCATGATCCGCTTATGCAACAGATCCAGAAAATCGTCCGAAAGCGGATTTGGGCCCGCGCCGGCAGTGAGACCTGCCAATGACAATAAGCCCGGACATCCTGAGAGCGAAGATCGAGCGGATTACGACTCTCCCTACGCTGCCGCAAGTGGTAACCAAGATTGTCGCGATGGTTGAAAGCCCGACAACCTCTGTCGCAGACGTGGGGAAAGTTATTGCGAAAGATCAAGTCCTCTCGGCCAGGGTCCTCAAGTTGGTGAATTCCGCCTTTTACGGCTTCTCCAGGCCGGTTTCAACAATCACGCACGCCATGGTGCTGCTTGGGTTCAATGTTGTCAAAGGACTCGCCATGAGCGCGTCCGTCTTTGACCTCTTCCAGCAGGAAGGGGGGGATGGTGTGGACCGCAAGCCTCTCTGGGACCACTCGATCGGGACCGCGCGGATCGCGGGCATCCTGGCCCAGAAGGTCAAGCTCCACGAACCTGAGGAGGCGGTGGTGGCGGGTCTGCTGCACGACTTGGGGAAGATTGTTCTCTGCGCACACCTGCCAGAGGAGTTCGCGACGATCATCGATCTGGCGAAGAGGCGTAATCTCCTCATGCTTGATGCGGAGGTGCAGGTCCTGGGCACGACCCACGCCGCGATCGGCCGATGGCTGCTCGAGGGGTGGAAGCTGCCGGCAAAGCTGGTCGAGCCTATCGCGTTACACCACGCCCCCCACCTCGCCAGAGAGGCGCCACTGACCACCGCCATCGTCCATCTGGCGGATATCCTCTGCATCGCAGCAAGCATCGGCGATTCAGGAGATGCGAAGATTCTCCCGCTTTCTCACGCGGCATGGAATCTGCTTGGCATGACGATGGGACAGGTGGAGGAAACGCTGTGCGAGATTGACGAGCAGGAGATCGTCATGGCCTTTGCCTGAGCCCGGGTGACGTGGAGCCCAGGATCAACGAACACCGTTTATCCCTGACGGCAATATGACGCACCGCGACGCGAAGATTCTGTTCGTTCAGCCGGATTGCTCCCGCATCGAAGAGGTTACCGAGCAGTTGATGCGTGAGGGGTTCGAGGTGACGATGCTGGGTCACCCCGGCCAAGCTCTATGCCAGATGTACGCCGATCCCCCGGACCTGGTGATCTTGGGCGAGAACCTGCCTGCTTTGGAGGGGGAAGCGATCCTCAGGATGATTCGCGCTGAGCCGGTATTCCGTCAGCTTCCGATTATTCTTTTGCTCCCGCCCGATGCCGACGAGCGGGTCGAGATGTGGGCAGAGCTTCAGCTTAGCGATTTCATTGCGCCCCCCGTCAGCCCGAGGGAGGTCTGTATCAGGAGCCGTCTGTGCCTCCTGCGGTCGCGCCTCGATCTTGATGCTAATCCGCTCACTCGCCTGCCTGGGAACAATACCATTCTTAAAGAGATCCAACGGCGACTCGATACCGATTCGTCGTTTGCGCTGGCCTACCTCGACATCGATTCGTTCAAGGCGTTCAATGATCGGTATGGCTTCGCCAGGGGCGATGACGCGCTCAGGATGACGGCTCGCATCGTTTTGAACGCCGTCGTCAACTTGGGACCGGGATCCGGATTTGTCGGCCATGTCGGAGGGGATGATTTTATCCTCCTCCTCCCGATCAAACAGATCGAGCTGGCCTGTGAGGAGATCATCGCAAACTTCGATCTGATCGCGCCATCCCTCTATGATGAGACTGATCGCCGTCAGGGCTTTCTTCTGCTGAAGGATCGTCAGGGTCGCCTCTGCCGCTTTCCGCTTATGGCGCTTTCTATCGCCGTGATCCCGAGCGAAGACCGGGGCTTTGACCATGTGGGTCAACTTATTGCGCGCGCCGCTGAACTGAAGGCCGCCGCCAAGGCCGAGCCGGGCAGCGTCTATCTGATCGATCGGCGCCTCCGACTCGACAATGCTCTTCCGGACGACCAGGACGCCTCGGCAAATTTTTCCGCTCCCTCAGCGATCCTATCCTGAATCGCCCCCTATCTATCGGTGATTGCGGCTCCATTCTCTGAAAAGTCGGTGGCACACGGCTTGCTTCATCCTAAGGCAGGTACGTAAACAGGGAGTAGAAGTCGTCGGATCTGCAATCTCGCGATGGAGACGATACGATGGTGAGTGGGCTGTACACGGCAGCGTCCGGCATGGTGGCTCAGATGGCAAAGATGGAGGTGTTGTCGCAGAACCTCGCGAATGCGGGAACCCCCGGGTTCAAAGGCAATCTCCAGATCATCGAAGAAGGGGCCAGGGGACCTCTCCAACCCGCCTTCCTGACAGAGGGGCTTCAGACTGGTCCTCGACCGGTCAGGATCGGTCGCCGCGTGACCGATTTTGGCCGCGGCCTGATCCGGCAGACTGAGAACCCGATGGACCTGGCCAACAGCGGTTCCGGCTACTTTGTTGTGGAGACGCCGCGAGGGACGCGCTACACCCGGGCCGGCAATTTCGCTATCGACGCGAACAGGTATCTTCAGACCCTGGATGGGGACCGCGTTCAGGGTAAGAAAGGGGCGATTCAGCTTCCGGACGGACGATTTTCAGTGGACAGCAGTGGGCGGATCCTGGTGGCAGGACGGGAGGTTGATCGCCTGCGAATCGTCGATCCCGACCCCGCTACCCTTATCCGGGAAGGCGGCAGCCTCTTTACCCTCAAGCCGAGCGCCCCGGAGCCCCCCACTGGGGAAAAGGCCGAGATCCGTCAAGGATTCCTGGAAGGATCGAACGTTGATGCAGCCAGTGCGCTGATGCAGGTCATGGTATCGCTTCGCGCATCGGAGGCCTATCAGAAGGCAATTCAGGCGCTTGACCAAAGCCTGAGCCTGGCGGCTGGGGAGTTAGGCAGGATATAGGCTGAAGGCTGAAGGAGGATAGGCTGAAGGGGAACCACCTAAGAGTCTTCAGCCTTCAGCCTAAACACCTGAGTAGTTACGAACGCTAAACACGGAGGAAATCCAATGATTCGAGCATTGTTCAGTGCCGCAGCCGGGATGCAGGCCCAGCAACTTAACCTGGACAACATTGCGAACAACCTGGCCAACGTGAATACGGCCGGGTTCAAGCGAAGCCGCATCGATTTTCAGGACCTGTTCTACCAGACGTATCGGCCCGCGGGGGCTTCTACAGCAAGCGGCGCGGAGATCCCGGTCGGTATCCAGGTCGGCCACGGGAGCAAGCCGGTAGCAACCCAACGGATCTACGTCCAGGGCGATCCGCAGCAGACCGAGAACCCACTCGACTTGATGATCGAGGGTGACGGGTTCTTTCAGGTCCTGCGGCCTGATGGGACGATTGCCTATACCCGCGCCGGTGGCTTCAAGCGTGATGCCAACGGGCGGGTCGTGACATCTGACGGCTTCGCACTGCAGCCCGAGGTATCGATCCCCGCGCAGGCGATGAGTGTCCATGTCGGTTCTGACGGTATCGTGTCGGCGACCATCCCCGGGCAGACTGCCAGCCAACAGATCGGGACGATCGAACTCAGTCGTTTCATCAACCCGGCCGGTCTGCAGAGCGCGGGTCGAAACCTCTTCCTGGCAACGTCTGCCTCCGGCGACCCGACTAGCGGCGCCCCTGGGACCCAGGGTCTAGGAACAATCGGCCAAGGGTTTCTGGAGCTCTCCAACGTCAAGGTGGTGGAGGAGATGGTGAATCTCATCATGAGCCAGCGAGCCTATGAGGCCGGATCAAAGGCGGTCCAGGCGGCCGACGAGATGCTCCAGGTCTCCAACAACATCAGGAGATAATGGGTGTGATGTCCGGGGCACAAGGTTCGAGAGTCACTGAGAACTGGCCAGCAGGAATGGGTGCCGTACTGCTGGCGATCGTGATTGCCATCGCGCCGCCGGCTCAGGCGCGACAAGGCATCCCCGTTGAGAATACGGCGGTTACCCCTCGGGCGGTGATAAGGGTGAGAGAGTCAGCCACAGTGCAGGGCAAGGAGATCTTCCTCAAAGATATTGCCGAGATTGCTTCGTCGAACCGGTCGTTAGCAGACGCGCTTGAGGACCTTCCGGTCGGACAGGCGCCGCCGCCGGGTCTCACCAGGACGTTTGATCCCGAACTGATCGTGATCAAGCTGCGCCAGTACAAGATCGACCCCACCGGTATCCGGATCGAGTCGCCTCACGCAGTAGTGATTGCGGGAGCGCATCGCATCATTGGGAGCGACGCGCTCTTCCAGGCCGCCAAGTCGGCGGTCCTCAGAGGGCGGGAGGGGGAACTGGAACAGATCACCGTTCGTCCTGATACCCTCCCGCCGGACCTCGTGGTGCCGCCCGGAGAGATTGAGCTTCTGGCCAGGCCTCGTCCGACGTCGGTCGGGTTCGGGCCGATCCAGGTCGCTGTGGAGGCTTGGGTCGATGGACGACTCTACCGGACGATGTCGCTCACCCTTCGGTTATCGCTCATGCGCGAGGTGGTGGTCGCGAGCTACCCTCTACCCCGTCATGCGGTGGTGAAGACGACGGATGTGCGTCTCGAGCGGCGGGACATCGGTCTGGTCCAGCATGAGCCGCTTCAGGACCTCGCGCTGGTCGTAGGCCGGAGAACGACCCGAATGTTGGCTATGGGGGACGTGGTGGCCTCCGATGCGGTGGAACTGCCGCCGCTCATTCAGAAAGGGGATGTCGTCAACGTGATGGTCGAGACTCCGGGTCTCCTCGTGACGGCCAAAGGCATTGCCCAGGAGGGGGGGAAGGTCGGACAGCTCGTTCGGGTAAAAAATACGGCTTCAGGCCGAGAGGTCCTCGGGAAAGTGGAGAGCGATAAGACGGTCCGGGTCGGGTTGTAGGGAAGGGAGGCGCAATCGGCATGAACAAGTGGATCGCGGCCTCTGCGAGCGGGTTTCTGATCCTCATGCTGGCAGGGAAGTCTTCCGGGGAGTCGCTCTGGCGTGATATCGGGCCCGGTTTCCTCTTCATTGACAGCAAGGCTCGACATGCGGGTGACATCGTCACGGTCCTGGTGACGGAATCGAGCGCCCTCAATCGCCAGGCCGAGACCAACACCAAGAAGGAGTCTACCAATTCCGCTAATCTATCCAGCCTCTTCGGACTGCCATTGGGGGACAAGACGAAATATGCCTTCGAAGGCACAAACGAGCACAAAGGATCGGGGTCTGTCACCCGGAGCGACGAGGTGACGGCTAAGGTGGCGGCGCGGGTGGTCAAGGTGCTGCCGAGCGGCAATCTGATCATTGAAGGCCGCCGAGCGGTCCTGGCCAACGACGAGACCCAATATCTGGCCGTCAGTGGGATGGTCCGTCCGGAGGACATCACCCCTGCCAACACGATCCTATCAACACAGGTCGCCGACGCGGAGATCGTTCTTGAAGGAAAGGGCGCGCTGGCGGAGAAACAGCGTCCCGGCCTCCTGAACCGGTTCGCCGATTGGCTATTCCTGTACTGAGGCTATGGGATATGCTCGCGCGATCGCTGGTCGACTTTAGGCGACTTGTTGCTTCAGTCCTGATGATGTTCGCGGTGGCGGCCCTGCCGGCTGCGGCCATGGCCGAGGCGAGGATCAAGGATATCGCCAAAGTCCAAGGGGTCCGGGAGAACGAGCTGTTTGGATACGGCTTGGTGGTTGGGCTCGCCGGGACGGGGGACAGGGCACAGGTCACCTTTACGATCCAGGCTGTGGTGAGCATGCTCAAGAAGCTTGGGATTACCATACCGGCAGAGCGCCTCACGCTGAAAAACGTGGCAGCGGTCATGGTGACGGCGAAGCTACCGCCATTCGCAAAGGGGGGAAGTACCCTGGACGTGACGGTCTCGTCAGTGGGGGACGCAACCAATCTGCAGGGTGGTACCCTGTTGCTCACCCCCCTTCAGGCCGCCGACGGTCAGGTCTATGCTGTCGCGCAGGGCCCGATTTCGATCGGGGGGTTTAACTTCGAGGCGGGAGGGGCAGGCGAGAAGATCCAGAAAAACCATCCGACCGTCGGCAGAGTCCCCAATGGCGCGATCGTGGAGCGGGAGTCGTCCACGGATTTTCTGAAGGCCAAACAGCTCTTGCTTGTGCTCAACAACCCCGATTTCACGACGGCTCTCCGCATGGCCCAGGCAGTCGAGAAATCGCTTGGGGCTGAAACCAGGGCGAAGGACGCCTCTACGGTTGAGATCCGGGTTCCCGACTCGTATCTGTCCAATCCGGTCGAACTGATCGCCGCCGTCGAGAAGGTGAGCCTGGTGCCTGACATGTCGGCGAAGGTTGTGGTCAACGAGCGAACGGGGACGATCATCATGGGCAGTCAGGTACGCATTTCCACAGTGGCTGTCGCCCACGGCGCCCTCAGCGTGCAGATCCGGGCGGAGCAACAGGTGTCTCAGCCGGCCCCTCTCTCTCAAGGTAAAACGACCGTCGTCTCTCAGACCGAACTGGAAGTCCACGAGGGCAAGAACCGTTTTAACCTCGTCGATGAGGCCGTCAGCATCGGGGATCTGGTCAAGGCGCTCAACGCCCTGGGGGTCACGCCGCGGGATATCATTGCGGTCCTGCAGGCGATCAAGGCGGCAGGCGCGTTGCAGGGCGAAATAGAAATTCTGTAACGTACTGAACACTCGAAACTGAAAACTCAAAATGGAACTCACTGGGATATCACCGGGACCGCATGCCGCGCAACAACCTGCGCGGCCGACAGAGCAGAAGCTCAAGGAAGTAGCCCAGGAATTTGAGGCGATCTTGATCGCCTCACTCCTTAAGGAGGCGCGACCGAGTGGGCAGGCTACTCCTCTTGCCGGCGGGCTCTCGCACGATCTCTACCAGCAGTTGTTCACCGATGAGGTCGCCAAGGCGATCGCCCGCAGTGGGGGTATCGGTGTTGGGAAGATGCTGGAGCGGCAATTGCGTGGGATGCTTCAGGCCCAGGACCCTGTGGTGAGCCTGTTGAATTCACACGAAAATCAGCTCAAGGCGCCCTCGCAACCTGCCGATTCTACTAAAAGAGGGGGACATGGGGTCTCCCCGCTTGAAGGAGTACGACGGTGAAAATCGAAAACCGTAGTGACAACACAAATATCAATCCCCACCTTAACCGCGTTCAGGATGCAGCGGAGCGGTCAGAGTCGAAGGAGCCTACCCCGGCTCGTGAGGCGTCCGCCGATCGCGTCGAACTTTCGGGGGCAGCGAGGGCACTGCAGCAGGCTCGGCAGCTTTTAGCCGCCTCGCCAGAGGTCCGCCTCGAAAAGGTGACTGAGCTTAAGAGCCTGATCCAGAAGGGGGCGTACAACGTGAGGGGTGAGGCGGTCGCCGCAAAGATGCTCGGGCAGGGGCTGTTTGATCAGCTTGTCTAGCGCGATGGGGAGCTGATAGCGATCAGCAAGCAGCCTTCAGCTATGAGTTGATAGCCGAAAGCTGATAGCTTCAAAAAATGTTATCACAGGTGATGATGCTGCTGGAAGATGTGGCTCAAGTACTCGGGCAAGAGACCGAGAAGTACGAGGCGCTGCTCCGACTCCTCCGTCAGGAGAGGGGCCTGATCGTCGATGGCAACCTTCAGGCGCTGTCCGAGTTAGTGAAGCGGAAAGAGACCCTGGTGCTTGAACTGAAGATCTTACAAGAAGCCCGCCTTGCCCTGATGACCAAGGTGAGCGCCATGTACGGCATTCCCATGGTGGAATTGACCCTCTTCCGCCTCGCCGATCTCGTCCCCGCCTCGCATGCGACATCATACCGGGCGCTCCTGAATCGGCTGGCCTTTCTCGCGACAAGGCTGGTGGAGGACAATGACTGGAACACAGCGCTGCTGGATCGGTCGGTCGCGTATGTCAGGGGTTCGCTGTCGTTTCTCACGTCGGCGGTGACCCCCGTCCCGCTTTATCAAGGGGATGGTAGTGTCGCGGCCCAGTCGCCGCCATTTTCGACAGTGAACAGCCAGGTCTGAGGAGAATCACGCGTGATCAGCCTCTTGGCATCCCTTACGATGGCCAGAAAGGCGCTCCAGGCGCAGCAGGCGGCGATCCAGACTACCGGCCACAACATTGCCAATGCCAACACCCCAGGCTACACCCGGCAGCGCGTAGACATGGCACCCACGATACCGTTTTCGTTGGGTCAGGCGGGTTTGCTGGGAACCGGCGTGGATATCAAGGAGGTTACCAGACTCCGAGACCTGCTGCTGGATAGCCAGTTCAGGGACGCGCACCAGGCCCTTGGTCAACAGGAGGCGGAGGAGGCGACCCTGACACAGATTCAGGGGCTGGTCGGCGAGCCGTCCGACAACGGCCTCGCCAACGCCATGTCGGCGCTCTTCGCATCGTTCCAGGACTTGGCCAACAACCCGACCGATCTCGCGGTTCGGACTGTGGTCCGCGACAAGGCCCGTGCGCTGGCGGACCAATTTCACCGCCTGGACGACGGGCTTGAGAGCCTCAAGGTCGATCTCAATAACGAGATTCAGGTGGACGTCAAACAGGTTAATGGACTGGCTCAACAGATTGCCGACTTGAACCGACAGATCGCGATGTCTGAGGGTGAGGGCGGGATGGCCAACGACCTGCGGGATCAGCGGGATCAGGCGTTGGATGACCTCTCGAAGCTCGTGAGCGGGTCTGTGGTCGAGGAAACCGGCGGCCAGGTCCGGGTGACGGTCGGAGGTGGGCTGACGCTTGTCGATGGGCAGACCAGTGTGCCGATTGTGGCGCAGGCCTTTAACGCTGCTGATCCGACCTACCCCGACAGTCTCCGCCTGTTCCTCGGCGGCAACCTGATGACGCCTGGCGGTGGGAGGCTGGCTGGGTTGCTCAACTCCAGGAACTCCGCCACCGGTTTCGTCAAGGGGTTTCAGTCTGAGTTGGATGCCATGGCGAAGAACCTTATTCTGGAGATCAACCGGCTGCACGCGAGCGGGATTGGCCTCCAGGGATTGAGTACGCTTACGAGTGAGAACGCCGTGGCAAGTCCGACGACGGCCCTGAATGCGGCAGGCCTCCCCTTCACGCCGACGGACGGCACCTTCAAGGTGTTCGTGTACAACTCCAGCGGAGTGGTGACAGCCTCTGGGACAATCACCGTTACCGCGGGGACCACTACACTTACCACCCTGGCTACCGCGATTAGTGGAGTGGGAGGTCTTACGGCAACTGTGGGGGCTGGCAACAAGCTCACCATCACGGCGCCCGCAGGTGGAACGTTCACACTGACCGCCGATACCAGCGATACCCTGGTGGCGCTGGGTCTGCACGGCTTGCTCAGCGGCAATGATGCGCAGACTATCGCGGTGAGCAACTCGATCCAGGCGGATGCCCGAATGATTGCGGCGGCCACGCCGAACTTGACGTCGGGCCTCTTCGACCCTGGAGACAACAGCAATGCGCTGGCGCTCGCCCAGCTTCCGAACAACTCAATAGCTTCGCTGTCAAATAGCACTTTTAGCGGGTACCTGAGCAACCTCGTCAGCGACCTCGCCGAGCAGGAGGCAGGCGCGAAGCGGTCAGTCAACCTGGGTACGACGGTGGCAGACTCCTTGACCAGCCGCCGGGACCAGGCCTCTGGGGTCTCCTTGGACGAGGAGATGACCAATCTGATTCGCTTCCAGAAGGCGTATGAGGCAGCGGCCCATTTTACCACCGTGGTGAACGACTTGTTGGGGACGCTGATAAATCAGCTCGGCCGTTAGCGATGGCTGGCGTTTGACCGAGAGCCGAGATGGAGATAGAGAGACGTCGATGCGCATCACAAGCAATACGATCTTCCACCAGTTGACGGCCGATATCAATAGATCTGCCAATCGCCTGTTCGAACTGCAGCGTCAGGTGGCCAGCTCAAAACGGATGGCGACCGCCTCAGACGATCCGATCGGCGCCGGCTTGGCCGTCTCTCTCCATGAATCGTTGGCGCAGCTCCTGCAAGCCCAGCGCAACGCTGATCAAGCCGAGGCCAGGCTGCAGGCGTCACAGGGGGTATTGACGGACATCCTCTCGGAGCTCGGCGATGTGAAGGACCTGGCCTTTCGGGGCGTCGATGGCGCCCTGACCGACTCAGACCGGCAGAACCTGGCCACTCAGGTGAACCAGAAGCTGGAGCAGTTGCTGGCCGACGCCAACGCGCGTTCGATAGACGGCTACCTCTTCGGCGGAACGCAGACCAGTGTGGCCCCTTTTACCGCCACTCGCAATGCCAACGGCGACATCACCGCCGTCTCGGCCAATTCCTTGGGAACGGGGATCGCCGGCCAAGTGGACGCCTCACTCCCCAGCGGGTTGACCGTCGTGGTCAATGTCCCCGGCTCGACGGTTCTCACCTCGACCTCTCCCCAAACGGTGGATATCTTTCCGCTGTTGATCGCGGTCCGTGATCAATTGAGGGCGGGTAATGTCGCGGGCGTTGAGTTGAACCTGACCAATCTCGATACCGCCGTCGATCAGGTGCGTGTCGTCAGCGCTGATGTCGGCTCCAGGATCGGCCGCATACGCGACATCCAACAGCGGTCGCAAAGCGACCTGCTCACCCTCCGAGGTCGGCTCTCAAAGATCGAGGACACCGACATCGCTGAGGCCTCCATCGAGTTCCAGCAGGCGCAGAATGTTTATCAGGCGGCTCTGGCAGCGGCCTCTAAGGTTGTGCAGATCAACCTTATCGATTTCCTGCGATAGCATCGGGCGATGATGAACAACGAGATCACCGTTAATCACGATAAGGGGTCTGCGATGAGCGGCCTCCGTGCAACTGAACAGGCTGTCTTCCACTTTCCGCAGGGGCTGCCGGGCTTTGAGGATCTGAGCCGTTTTCTGCTTTGTGAGCGGGAGGGGCTGGAGCCGCTCACGCTCTTGATTGCCCTAGACGTGGCCGACGTCGCCCTTCCGTTGCTCCGGTCCGCCGAATTCCTGAGCGACTATTCGCCACCCATTCCATCATCGGATCTGGAGGCGCTTGAGGTGAGGTCTGTGGAGGAACTGGAGCTGTTCGTGGTTGTCACGTTCGATGGTGGCGGCGACAACGTGGCGGTCAACCTCATGGCCCCGATCTGTGTGAACCTCACGCGACGGCTTGGCCGACAGGTAGTGCTTCCGGACGGGACGTATCCCTTGCACTATCCGCTGGTTGGGTCGCTCCCAAAGACGAAATAACTGAACAGGTAGCAATCATCAACGCAGAAGGAGGTATGCCATGTCCATGTTGGTAGAAAGACTGAAAAGGGAACACGTTATCATCGTGGATGCCCTCAACAAGACAAAAGAGGTGGGTGTCGGCTCAAAAGAAGGACAGGATAAACTACGTTCGGCACGAACCGCTCTGCTTGCGCATCTCAAGACAGAAGATGAACAATTATATCCAGTCCTGAAAAAGGAGGCTGAAAAAAATGACTCGCTGAAGCGTACATTAGACCTGTTTGCTCGTGAAATGGAGACGATCTCAACAGAGGCATTGAGTTTTGTCGATAAATATTCGAACGGAGGCTCAGGGCTTGAGTTTGCGAGAGATTTTGGCCGTCTTTATATGAATCTCAGTCAGAGAGTAAGAAAAGAAGAAAATACTCTTTACTCAGAGTATGACAAGCTGCATCGATAGTATCGTGCGGAAATTGTCTTGGCCTAACAACCGACTCAACCTGACCGCGAGAAGCGCAGCGGCGCTACGGGCAAGGTGATGGGCGCGGCAGGTTAAACGGAGTGTTCGGATACACGAATAAGCCGCGATGTTGATCCTGACCAGGAAGGTGGGCGAAGAGATCACGATTGCCGAACAGATCGTGATCAGTGTCCTGGAGGTTCGGGGCTCGCAGGTCCGCCTCGGTATCGTGGCGCCGCCTTCGATCACGATCCATCGGGGCGAGATCTATGAGCGGATTCGAGAGGAGAACCTCCGAGCCGGCAGGGTCGGGCATTCAGAAGTTGGCGCGCTGAGTGAACGGCTCCGCGCTATCTTTCCAGGATCAGCCGTACCCAAGAAGCCCTCGACCGAGTAGGATTCTTTTCTGAATCGCAAGGCCCTGGGCCAGCTTCACCTTAGCCTATCGAAGTAAGACTTTGATGGCATCCACAAGATCTCTTGCTGCCTGAATCGCTTGCTCCGCAAGACTTGACGACAGGCTCTACCTTCCAGTCAAATAGCGCGGTAAGTCGCGACTTCCTTTTGCAGTCAGTCCCCCAGGCGGTCCTTCTCAACCTCCAATCTAAAGCGCGTCTATAGTTGTGACTCTATCGATCCCCTGAGAGCTTTTTGAGGTGATTGCCAGGCGGCAGTCGTCGATCCTCAAACGACTCCGTCGCATCCTGGATGAGCAGCTTCCGCAGAGCCACGCGCTAAGCCTGCTCACGCCTGAAGATTCGCTCGGACGCTCGACCCCGAAGGCTTCGGATTATCGTACATCAATAATAAACGTGTCGAGACTGTAGTATCAAGCGGTTACAGGAGTGCGCCCACAAGGAATTGCCCTCTTCAGCAGGTGCCTTTGGCCTAGCGGCAAAATTTGCCCCACCTGATGGTATGGAAATAGCCGCTGTCCGATCTGACCAGTACCAAAAACAGGTCAGTCTCAGCATTGTCAATGAGTTAACAGCCTCTATTGCCATTATTTCTTGTGGCACATAGCTTGCCTTAGTTTTCAATGATGATATCGGCAGGGAAGGATGCGAGGGTGCTGAGTAGGGACCCATAACGGCGTGATGTTTCCAACGGTTTCTCTGCCATCCACTGCAATGCAAAGTGACTAACCGAACAATAAAGGACGTGGCCCGCCATTGCGGCGCGTGACGACGATGAAAGCAGTTATTCTGGCTGGAGGAGGGGGTACGCGGCTGAGTGAGGAGACGGTCGGTCGCCCCAAGCCGATGGTAGAGATCGGGGGTAAACCGATTCTCTGGCATATCATGAAGCTGTATTCAGCTCATGGCGTGAATGACTTCGTGATTTGCGTGGGCTATAAAGGCTATATGATTAAAGAGTATTTCGCCAATTATTTTCTGCACCGCTCTGATGTCACGATCGATTTGGCCCATAATCGCGTAGAAGTGCATCACAACCATGTCGAACCCTGGCGCGTGACCCTGGTGGACACGGGCGAACAGACGATGACCGGCGGACGCTTGAAGCGTGTCGCCGACTATGTGCAAGATGAAGCGGCGTTTTACTTTACATATGGTGATGGGGTTGCTGATATCGACCTGTCCGCCGAGATGGCGTTTCATCGGACACATGGCAGGCTTGCGACTGTTGCGGCGGTCCAGCCGCCTGGACGCTTTGGAGCGCTCGATCTGGATCAAGAACGAGTGTGTGGCTTTACAGAAAAGCCCCGTGGCGACGGAGGACGGATCAATGGCGGGTTCTTCATCCTCTCGCCGGAGGTTACGAAGCTGATAGAGAATGACGCTACGATATGGGAAGGAAACCCGCTGGCTCGGCTTTCGGCTATGGGGGAACTGATGGCCTTTGAGCATCGCGGTTTCTGGCAGGCAATGGATACTCTGCGGGACAAATACTGTCTCGAAGAATTATGGGCAAGCGGCAAGGCGCCATGGAAAGCGTGGTAGCGGATCGCACATTCTGGCAGGGAAAGAAGGTCTTGATTACCGGCCATACCGGTTTCAAGGGAAGTTGGCTCTGTCTATGGCTGCATCTGCTGGGAGCCGAGACGACGGGTTTTGCGATGCCGCCACCTACATGCCCCTCCCTATTCGAGTTGGCCCACATCGACAATCTCATGACGGCTTCCATTATAGGCGATGTGCGCGACCCGGAACAGATTACCGCTGCGGTGCGAGTAGCGAGGCCAGAGATTGTCGTCCACATGGCCGCTCAGGCGTTGGTGCGGTATTCCTATGCAAATCCTGTAGAGACCTACACAACCAATGTCTTGGGTACGGTCAACGTACTGGAGGCGGTCCGACAGGTCGGCAGCGTACGCGTTGTAATCAATGTTACCAGCGATAAGTGTTACGAAAACCGTGGATGGTTATGGGGTTATCGGGAAGATGAATCCGTGGGCGGCTACGATCCGTACAGCAGCAGTAAGGGCTGTTCGGAGCTCATCTCTGCCGCCTACCGAAACGCGTTTTTCAAATCAGCCGAGTATGGTCGCCATGGCGTGGCGTTGGCTACAGTACGGGCGGGTAATGTGATCGGCGGCGGTGACTGGGCAGAGGATCGGCTTATTCCGGATACCCTGCGATCTTTCCTGGAGAGACGTCCGGCGAGCATTCGCAATCCTGAGGCGGTTCGACCATGGCAGCACGTACTTGAACCGTTAGGTGGTTATCTGATGCTTGCAAAGTACCTCTGGGAGGATGGAGCGGCGTTTGCTGAAGCGTGGAACTTCGGACCAGATGACGACGATGTCAGGGCTGTCGAGTGGGTCGTAGACCGTCTAGCCGGCTTATGGGGCGCAGATGCATCCTGGCGACTCGACGGTGACCCGCATCAGCCGCATGAAGCGCAGTACCTTAAGTTGGACTGCGCCAAAGCCAAGGCAAGGCTGGGTTGGCACCCCCGTTGGGGGTTGGAGCAGGCGCTGCAAAAGATCGTGCAGTGGTACCGAGCCTACCATGATCACGCAGATATGCGCACGGTGACGTTGACCCAGGTTGCTGCATACCTCGCATCTTCCGGGGATATGGTTTCTACCACCAAGAACCGACATGAATACAATCGAACTGAGACAGAACATACTCGATTTAGTTGAGGTATACGCGAATCAGGTCTTTGCGGATCGGGACTTTATGCCCGGTATTACGCCGATACCGCCATCCGGCAAAGTCATCGGGGCAAGGGAATTGCAGTGCCTGGTTGACGCCTCTCTGGACGGTTGGCTGACTAGCGGCCGTTTCAACGATGCGTTTGAAAGGCGGCTTGCCGCATTTCTCGGAGTTAGGCACGTGCTGACGACGAATTCCGGATCATCCGCCAATCTGCTCGCATTGTCCGCGCTCACGTCTCCGAGGCTTGAAGAGCGGGCCATCAGGTCGGGCGACGAGGTGATCACTGTGGCAGCCGGCTTCCCCACGACGGTCAATCCTATCTTGTTGCACGGCGCGGTGCCTGTGTTTGTGGACGTGCACATCTCCACCTACAATATCGACCCTGAACAGATTGAGGCGGCGGTTTCGGAGAAAACCAAGGCCATCATGCTTGCCCATACCCTAGGGAATCCTTTTGAGCTGGGCGAGGTACTGCGTGTAGCCAGGAAATATAACCTTTGGCTGATCGAGGACTGCTGCGATGCCCTTGGCTCAACATATGATGGTAAGCCGGTGGGCACCTTTGGTGACATTGGCACGCTCAGCTTTTATCCTGCGCACCATATTACGATGGGCGAGGGTGGCGCAGTAGTTACCAGCAACGGATACTTGAAACCTATCCTTGAATCAATTCGCGACTGGGGCCGAGATTGCTTCTGCGACCCCGGTAAGGACAACACCTGCGGCAAGCGTTTCAGTTGGCAGTGGGGTGACTTACCTTTCGGGTATGACCACAAGTACACCTACTCCCACCTTGGCTATAACCTCAAGATTACCGATATGCAGGCAGCGATTGGTTTGGCTCAGTTGGATCGACTACCTGAGTTCATCGAGGCTCGTAAGCGCAATTTCCGCTATCTCAAAGAGCGATTGACCGGCCTCGAAGAGTTCCTGATCCTGCCGAGGGCAACGCCCGGAGCCGATCCCTCCTGGTTTGGTTTTCCGATCAGCCTACGCGAAGAGACCGGTGTGGACCGACTCGATATGATGAGATATCTCGATCAGCATAGAATCGGCACCAGACCGCTGTTTGCGGGCAACCTGACCCGGCAACCGTATTTCCAGGGGCGTCCATATCGAGTTATCCGCGAATTGGTCAATACCGACAGGATCACCGACCGGACCTTCTGGGTCGGTATATATCCGGGACTGGATCAGGCCCATCTGGATTATCTTGCAGAGAAGCTGGGACGATTCTTCGGGGTAAACGTCGCATGATATCAGATCGGCTGAACACAAAGCAGCCAACCATGGATGGTGTGTTCAAAACTATCGATACGGTCATTCCGGGTTGCGTGGAAATACGGCCCCATATTTACGAAGATAATCGCGGTCGGTTTGTGAAGGTGTGGAACCGACAAGTCTTTGTCGATGCGGGTCTTTACTCAGAGTATGCCGAGGAATTCTATTCCGTTTCTCGTTGTGGAGTGGTTCGAGGACTGCATTTCCAGTTGCCGCCGATGGATCACGTAAAGCTGGTTTACTGCGTGAGCGGACGGGTTCAGGATGCGGTGTTGGATCTGCGTCGGAACTCCTTCACGTATGGCCGTTTTGCCTTAGTCGAACTGTCCGCCCAAGTCGGAAATATGCTCTACATTCCGAAAGGCTTGGCTCATGGTTTCTGTACACTGAGTGAGACGGCTACCATGGTCTATAAGGCATCAAGCGCGTATTCACCGGAGCATGACTGCGGCGTGTTATGGAGTTCCGCTGGTATTCCCTGGTCAATTACCGATCCGATCCTATCCGATCGAGATCGGGCGCACCCTTCCTTTGGAGCGTTTGTCAGTCCTTTCGATGGCGAGGCTGCCGGATGAAGATTCTTGTAACCGGTTCGACCGGCTTTCTTGGTTCCCATCTGATGCCGCACCTGCGCGATCGTGGGCATTGTGTGGGTTGTCTCGTGCATGACAACTCGACCCTCCAGCCGGAGCCGTCCGATCTTCCGACCTGGAGAGTTGGAGTAAACGGCTCCGGATTTTGCGAGGCGTTGACCGAGTTTATGCCGGACGTCGTCGTACATCTGGCCGCCCTGTATGTGGCCGAGCATCGATATGAGGATGTGGGGCCCTTAGTACAGGCTAATGTAGAATTCGGCGCATATCTGTTGGATGCCATGGGGGCAGCCGGTTGTGATGCTCTGGTCTATGCGGGCACCTCCTGGCAGCACTACCATGATCGCAACTACTGTCCGGTCAATCTCTACGCTGCGACCAAGCAGGCCTTCTCGACTCTCGCGGAGTACTACTTGGACGCTGCCGGTCTGCGTCTCCTGGAACTCCACCTGTACGACAGCTACGGCGAGGATGACCCAAGAAACAAGCTGCTCAGTCGGCTCCAAGCTGCGGCCGAATCGAGCGATGAATTCGCCATGTCGGAAGGCGCACAACGACTCCACCTCGTCCATGTGGCAGATCTGGTTCGAGGTGTGGCGATGGCATGCGAGCAAGTACAGACGTTTAAGGCGGGGGAACGCCGTATCTATCGACTGCCATCAGCCAAGGCGGTTTCCCTGCGTGAGTTGGTAGCGATGCTCAACGTCTCCGATCAATCTCATCCGGTGAGGGTACGTTGGGGTACACAGCCTTACCGCCGGCGCGAGGTATTTCAGCCTTGGGAAGGCGCAGAAGTTCTGCCAGGATGGCTGCCGGAGATTTCACTCGAAGGGGGACTGCGGCGCCTGCGTGGGGCTGGCAGCCGGGTTGCGAAGTAGTGGGCAGCTCGTACAGACACCTTCATTCAACAACACACTGTGGGAGGCCGCCCGTTATGCGCGTCCCGCTTGAACCGGCATAAAAGGAAGCGACCCATGCAAGCGCAGGTGAAACCAAGGATCAACCTGGAAAATCGAACCCCGCTGCAGGAGGTCATTCCCCTTTCTACCCCGTTCGTGTTGTTCATCGATCCGGACAGTACCTGTAATTTCCGATGTAAATTCTGCCCCACCGGAGACCGGGACCTGATCAAATCTACGGGACGTTGGCAGGGTCGGCTGGATTTCGAACTGTACAAGAAGGTCATCGACGATCTGAGCGAATTCGACAGGCCGCTCAAGGTGCTCCGTTTGTATAAGGAAGGCGAGCCCCTATTGCATACACGTTTCGCTGATATGGTGCGCTACGCCAAGGCAAGCGGCCACGTACAGTACATCGACACCACCACCAATGGCTACCTGCTCACACCGGACAGGGTGGCTCCAATCCTGGATGCGGGAATTGATCGCATCAACATCTCAGTGGACGGTATGTCGAGCGAACAATACTGGGAGTTCACCAGGACCCGGGTCGATTTCGACCAATTCGTCGAGAATATCCGATGGCTTTACGCGCACAAGGGTCACTGCGAGATCTGTGTGAAAATTCCGGGTGACTTCCTGTCTGCAGAGGAGCGGCAGCGGTTCTTCGATACCTTTGGCGACATTGCGGACCGGATGTTCATCGAAAATGTCGCCCCCTGCTGGCCGAACTTCGATGTGGAGGAACGCGCCGGGGTTCAGATTACCAGAGGCATCTACGGCAATACGGTGCAGGAAGTTGCGGTCTGTCCCTATATCTTTTATTCCATGGCGGTAAACACGGATGGCACCGTAAGCCTTTGTTTCCTGGACTGGGCACGCGAACTCAGCATCGGCGATGTCCGTATGCGATCACTGAAAGACATCTGGAACGGCGAACTCATGCACCAGCACCGGGTTGCCCACCTGCAAGGTCGTCGCAAAGACGATCCTACGTGTGCCGCCTGCGGCCAGTTGAGTCATTGTCTCCCGGACAATATTGATGCACACGTGGACACCATTTTGAAGAGAGTCACTGCGCAGGATTCATCAGAGTGCGGTTCATGGAAAACGACGAGTTACTTACAGAGATAGTCATATGGATGAACTTTATCAAGAATACGAAAGGTTAATGTGCGAAGGTCGCGCCAGCGAACACATGCTGGATGCAGTTCTTCACGAATTGGCTAATAAACCGATTTATATCTACGGAGCGCTCGGGAGAACCGCCACACTTCTGATGTTACGGCTGAATGAGCTCGCCATTTCTATCAAGGGAGGGTTCGATAGGAGGAGCAGTAGCACCGTGACTAACGGGCTTCATTTCGCAGTAAAGCCGTCCGAGCAGGTATCCGAACTGTCCGAAGAAGATGTATTGGTTCTTGCGGCCGGTTCAGCGGAGTTATTTCGGTCGATGCAATTCGAGGTCAATAAGTTCTCAGCGGGAATAGGGCCTAAGATCATCGATGGAAGAAAATTGACGTATGTCCTGCAAAACTTGCACTGCGCGAATCTGGCACGGGAAGAGAAGCATGAAAATCTCATGACATGCATTGGGTATCATACAAAACCATTTAAATGCGAGTACTTCATGCGATTAACGGAACGGCTCGCCTCCAAAGAGATTCCTCAAGACATCAAGACCGATGGCTCCACATTCAACAGTGTCGGATATCTTATCGGCGAGTGGTGCAATCTCAAATGTGCCCAATGTTGCGAAGCGGTGCCGTATTTGGACAGCAAAGAAATGGTCTCGATCGATGAGATTGTTGCAGACCTGAAAAAACTAACGGCCTCCATCACGTTCTTACATAGATTGGATATCGTTGGCGGAGAGCCGTTTGCGCATAGGAATATCGCTGCGATCATTAAGGAAATCAGGAAACTGCCGGGCATCGGATATATCGCGGTGTTTACCAACGGAACTATCATGCCGTCCGACGAGTTGTGCGCAGCGTTGGCGTCTGAGCGGGTCATTGTCACGAATTCTGACTATAGTCAGAGTTTAAATGATGCACAGAAGAAGAAGATTAAAGACACAATTGAAAAGCTGAAGCGGCACGGCGTCCAAGTAGTGCAAATCGCCGATCGATATTGGTTTGACCTGATTCAATTTCAGCGCAATACAGTGAATGACCAGGAACTCGAAAAGAATTACAGGGATTGTTTTCTGGAAAGCTGTCGAAGACTGTACCGGGGAACGTTGTTTCACTGCGCTGTGCAGGCGAATGGGGTGAAGCTAGGCCGAATTCCGAAGACGAATGTGGTCGAGCTGCATACGGCGTGCGCGGAAGAGATCCGACGGCAACTGGATGTCTTTGAAAGCGAGAGGTTTATCGAATCGTGTCGCTATTGTGCCTTGCCCATTGGAGCGAAAGAGGTGCAGGCGGCGTTACAATTGAAGGACGGTAAAATACGGACACGTCAGAAGCAACTCGATGCAAGTACGGTGTGACCTTCCAACCTCATATGCCCCCACGTTGCTGTCCGCAGTTGTAGGACTTCAACCACGTGCTATCGCCGTCTATGGGCTGGGCGTTGTTGCCAAGACAGTCCTCGCAATTCTTGATGGTTTCAACGTCGTAGGCCTTATAGACAAGGATCCGGCAAACGTCGGCCGGATATTGTACGGTAAGGTCGTCCTGTCAGACTCGAGCGTCCGACGGCAGGGCGTTGATCTGATTATCATTGCGGCTTCGGATATCTACTGGCGCACGATCAGTGCGCGCATCGCCCCATTCTGTCGCTTGCACGGCATTCGCGTACTCTATATGGACGGTACGTTGGCGGCGTTGAGTGAAGTGTTGCCCACGCCTCCGGATATACATCAAAGGGCTTTCTCTGAGCTTGAGGGCTTGATCGCGGAACACGAGGTCATTTCTTTTGACCTGTTTGAGACGCTTGTCGTTCGGGCCGCGACGAGATCCGATGACATACTCGAGACGGCAGTCTGGCGGACTAAAAAGGAACTGGGGTATCAGGGTGACTTACTGTCGATACGAAAGGAAGCAGAGGAGGTGTGTTGCAAACAGTATGGACGATATGCATTCAACTTGGATGCCGTCTATGGCTATATGAAAGAATCAATGGGCATATCGCATGCCATAGCTGACGCTCTGCAGCAGGCCGAAATTGCGATGGAGATCGCGCTATCTTCCCCAAGGGCAGCAATGATCAGCTTGCTGTCCCGCTGTCTCCGCAACGGGAAAACCGTATGTATACTGACAGACACGCACTTATCCAGGTCGATGATCGATATGATTCTGAATCGATGTGCAATACCGACGGTCTCACATCTGGCAATATCGAGTGAGGAGGGCGCGTCGAAACACTCGGGGAAGCTCTTTGCCCACCTCCGGTCGATCTACCGGGGCCGCCGAATTCTTCATATCGGCGATGGAGAACATTCGGACGTGACGCGCGCAATCGAGCAGGGCATGAGGGCATTTCGCGTGTTATCACCGCCTGATTTGTTTATCCGTTCCCGACTGAATCCTTTGTTGCGTGAGGCATGCACGACGCACGACGGTGTGCTCCTGGGAATGCTGGCGAGACGTCTGTTCGCCGATCCGTTTAGTTCCATGATCCACGGTGGACGGGTCCGGATCCATGACCTGCATCAATTCGGATACGTGTTTTTCGGACCATTGCTCCTGACCTGGCTCGCTTGGCTGATCCGGAATCTGCGGCGCCGTCCAGCGGACAAGTTGTTATTCCTTGCCAGGGAGGGCTATCTTCTGGTTCGGTTGTACAACTGGTTGAGAGCGGAGAAACAGTTACGAGACCTTCCGGAAGGGCTTTATTTCGCTACTTCTCGCCGCATGGCCGGGGTAGCCTCCCTGCGAACTGCTGAAGACGCGCTGGCTTTGCTCGATGACGACTACTCCGGGAGTTCCGAGGGATTATTACGCTTACGTTACGGGCTGAATGGTTCAGACGCTGCTGTGGACGACCACCTGGTGCATTCCGACCCAGAGGCTGTAGCGCTGGTGGAGCGTTATCTTGATGACATCCTGGCCAATGCCCGGGATGAACGGGAAGCATACCTGCGGTATGTCGGCGGTCTGGGCATAACCCGGGACAGCCGGATCGCAGTTGCCGACCTCGGGATCAAGGGTTCGATCCAAGATGCGTTGCAACGTATGCTCGGGAAGACGATGCAGGGGTATTACATCACCGGCTGGTTCGGTTCTGATAACCCGTACGGCATGACAGACAATACCTCCGCCCTATTTCCCGGATCGCGAGGTGGCGAGCCCAGCCAAGTCTATCGTCACCACCTGTTGTCCGAGTCGGTACTTGTTGCACCGGAAGGCATGTATCTCCGGATTCGTGCGGACGGCAGTTTCATCAATGCGCTAGGCCATAAGAATCAGGAACTGTTTCATCATAAGATCGACATTCATGAAGGCATCCGTTCCTTCATCGTCGACTGGCTCATGACGGGCATCGAGCCGGAAGAAACCGAGCTGTCACTGCCACTAATCGATTCCCTCTATGGCCAGGCTTTGGCCGATAGCGTCGACATCGATGAAACGGTGAAGTCGGTATGCTACGTGGACGAAAGCTACCGCGCCGATACGGAGAAACGAATATGGGATTAAGCGCGAATGCCTTATTCCCCCATCTGTCGGCAAGCGTCCTTGGCGTCGAATCGCTTGCGCACTCGAACAGAGATAGGGTCAGGACGAGAGGCTCTTCAGAAATCGCAGCGGGCAAGTGACGGAGTTGACGTTGGTGTCGCTCCTACATATTACCGCGCATCTTGGCGGCGGTGTCGGCAAGGTGCTGGCATCCCTGGTGGCCGAATCCCAGCGTCGGCAGAGCGGCATTCGGCACACAGTGGCCTGTCTGGAAGCTCCGGAAAAATTTCAGTTTGCCGAACAGGTACAGGCACACGGAGGACACCTGCTGCTCTGCCCGACCAACCAGGAACTGGCAGGACAGATCCGCCAGGCCGATATCGTACAACTGGAATGGTGGCACCACCCGGTAGTTGCGGGTTGGATGTGCGCTGATGAGCTACCCCCGATGCGACTGGTCGTATGGAGTCATGTTTCTGGACTACATCCCCCCGAAATACCTCCCGCCTTTGTGGCGGCTCCGCATCGGTTTCTTTTTACCTCTCCCTGTTCCTGGGAACATCCACGCCTGGCAGCTCTTGAGCCAAAAGTGAGGCAACGGGTGGGTGTGGTGTATAGCTCCGGTGGTTTCCACGACTTACCAATACCATCTGCCCGCCATCATAACGGCTCGTTACGGGTGGGCTATGTCGGTACTCTCAACTTCGCCAAGTTGCATCCACGCTTGATGGATTTCTTAGCGGCCGTCCGTTTGCCGAGCTTTCGCCTGGCCCTAGTGGGTGACCCTACCACTGGGACAGAGCTATTGACGAACGCGGCATCCACCGGGATCAAAGATCTAGAACTCCGTGGCTATCGGGCTGATGTCGCGAAAGAACTAGCGGGTTTTGATGTGCTGGCGTATCTGCTCAATCCCCTGCACTACGGGACCACCGAGAATGCACTGCTGGAGGCCATGGCTATGGGTGTGGTGCCCATTGTCTTGAATAACCCGGCGGAGCGTCATTTGGTCACCCACCTGGAAACCGGTATCGTGGTGGATGGGCCTGCAGCCTTTGCCGATGCACTGGACTGGCTGGCCGCTAATCCGGATGAACGCGCCAGGCTCTCAGCAAACGCCGCTCGCACGGCACGTGCACGCTTTGCCGTGGAGCGTACGGCCGACGGTTTGATGACCCATTACCAGGCCGTTCTCAAGGAAGAAAAGCGATCGTACGATCTCCGGCCGGTCTTCGGCTGCGAGCCGGCCGACTGGTTTCGCGCGTGTCAGGGCGCTGAGGCCTGGCGCTTCTCCGACAGTGGCGCATCGAAGCGGCCGACCGGCTTCGTTCCCTCTTTTCTTTATGAACGAACCAAAAGTTCGGTATTCCATTACCGCGCGACCTATCCATCGGATGTCCGCCTGGCATACTGGGCGCAACGACTGACATCGGCACAATGAATATCCGTGCGTTGCCGAATACGGCCGAGGCAATCCGACTTCTGTCGGAGTTGGCAACGCGCCGTAGCGAGATCAGCCCTCGCCCAGTGGATCGGCCTCTGGTACTGTACGGTGCCGGTAAGCTTGGACACTTGGCGGCCGATCTGTTTCGTCGACTCGGTATCCCCGTGGCCTATGCTCTGGACCGGTCTCCGACGGCCGGTGGTCGACTCCCAGGCGATATCCCGATCAGGAGACTCGATGCAGTCAGACAGGCCGACCGAGACAGCCACATGGTAGCCGTATGTATTGTCAATGCTCCCTATAAGCCGATCCGAGCCGATCTTTCGGCCATGGGGTGGCGGCATATTTTTCCTGTATACGATCTCCTGGAGACCTATACCGATTACCTGCCAATGGGCAACGGTTGGTTCGCTGGTCGGCTTAACGGGGAAGATATGAGCCGAACAAGCGCCGTGCTATCGGGTTGGAGCGACGACTGGTCCCGAGCGGCCCACCTCCAGTTTATGGCGTGGCGCTTGCATCGGGAGGAATGGTCTTTCCAGAACGCTCCCGTGCGTATTGACGACCGATATTTCATAGAGCCGGTCCGACCGGTCATGAATGAGAACGAATACTTTCTCGATGCAGGCGCCTATCACGGCGACATCGCAGATCGTTGGCTCAATATCATGGGGGGCCGGTTTCGCGCGATCCTTGCGGTAGAAGCTGACCGGGAGAATATTGTGCACTTGAGAGCTTGGGTAGCTTCACTTCCTGTCGAAATGAGCAGACGTATTCAGGTGCAGGATTGCGCATTGGCGGCTGAAAGCGGCATCCGATCATTCAGTCACGGGATGGACCTGGCTTCACGAATTGTGAATCAGGCTGATGGCAACGTACGAACCTGTCGATTGGATGATCTCAACTTCCCCGTCACGTACGGAAAAATCCATCTGGAAGGAGGGGAGTTGGATGCGCTACGAGGCGGCCTGAATATCCTGCAACGCCAGCGCCCCATGCTGGCCGTTACCGTATATCACAATCAGGATGGGCTGTGGCGTACACCGACCTTCCTGATGGACACGCTACAGGATTATCGCTTTCTCATGCGCTTACATGCGTGGTGTGGGACTGGGGCCGTTCTCTATGCGATTCCAAAGGAAAGGTGTTGCGCAGCATGATTCCCACGGTGAATGTTATTTTACCGACTATTCGATTTCTTCCCGTGACACGAGATATCATTCGCCACGTGGTGGGTACAGCCGAGGAGGCGACGGATATCCATGTGACCATCGCGGACGGACAGGAAGACGACCAGAAGAAAGAATGGATTATCCGCCAGACTAGAAATCTGGCGGAGGACGGCAAGTTTACCTATATCGGCCTCAAGGATGTGATGCAACGAACCTTACGCGCTGTCCAAGTGGAGGCGGAATGGATACTGCCGATCTCCGACGATGATCCCTATAGCGTCAATTTTATCCGAAGCATGTGCAGCGAATCTCGAACAGCCCCATCAGACACGATGGCCATTGTCCCCTCGACATACTTGAGTTATTCGCCCACTCAATTCAATCTATTTCGGTTGCAGAATATCGAAGAACAGGAACAAGGGGCGAGGCTGCTGGCCTTGTACAAACAGGCGCATCTCAACGGTATCCTGACGTGGTCTGTGATACGTCGCAAGCCTTTTCTTGAATGGTTTGAGTTCCTGCGGACAAAGGCAATCTGGCCTACTTATGCCGATCAGTTATTGGTCAGCTATCTTGCCATGAAGGGGAAAATTGTCACGGGTAAAGAGGAATCGTTTTACGCGAAAGATGAACGGGATTGGCACGACCCGAGACGGGCGATCATCAAGGATTCAGGAAGTTACCCGGATAAATCTCTGGCATTATTTCATGAGATATTCTGGATCTCAGACCTCTTCACTTTTCTCCGATCCTACGGATTGGAAGATGCGGCCGTTCCATCTTTGACCTTCAGGGCAGCCGCGCTACTGACAGCAGGTGCTTCTGTTTTTGAGCATCGTCTTCGTGTGCTGGAAATCGAACGGTCTCGAGAGAGTGAGGATGCGTATTCCCTTATTGTGAATTTGGCCTCGTATGTAAATGCGCTGGGCAAGGCGCCTATTGACGAACATATACGCTTCTTCATACAAGTCCAGCCAATGAGCCAGACATTGAGTATGCCGCTGATAGAAGCATAACGCCGTACCATACGATCTTGAAGAGAACTAAGAATTGGTTGTGACAATGTCGACAAGACCGACCGTATCGGTAATTGTTCCGTGCTACAAGCAAGCACATTTCCTACATGAATCTGTGGAGAGTGTCGTGGCGCAGTCCTTTCGTGACTGGGAATGCATCGTCGTGAACGACGGGAGCCCCGACGACGCGTCGAAAATCGTCCATGACTTAATTCGTACGTATTCAAATTGCAATATCCGGTTAGTGGAAAAGGAGAATGGGGGATTGTCCGATGCCCGCAATGCGGGTGTGCTGGCCTCACGGGGCAATTTTATTCTACCGCTTGACAGCGACGATAAGCTGATGCCGGAATGCATCGAGCAGATGATATCTTTGTTAATGAAAGAATCTGATATTTCCATTGTCTATAGTGATCGTCAAGACTTCGGGATTGTTGAACGGTATGTTGCAGCGGCAGAGTTTGATTTTTGTCGGTTAACTCAACAAAACCTGCCTAATTATTGTTCGTTGTACCGTCGTCGGGTCTGGGATGATGTTGGAGGATACGATACCAGAATGGATTCATACGAAGATTGGAACTTCTGGATCGCAGCATGTAAAAGGGGTCATAGGGCCAAACGGATTCCGCGCGCCCTCTTTCATTATCGCGTTAAAGCGCAAAGTATGTACACAGATGCACTGAAAAAGGATAAGCAACTGAAGGCCCAAATTGTCTTAAATCATCCCGAACTCTACTCCATTCAGACCGTCCATGCCGCGCAACAAAGCGTAGTAGGTAAAACCGTCGCGCGCCAAGCGTCTGCCGCTCAGAGCGATTCACGTCAGATCTCTCTTCAGAGGCGCGAGGAGTCCGAGGACACATCGCAGTCATCACGGCCAGGCGAACGCATGCGTCTGTTGCTGGTGGTCCATGGCTTTCCTCCCCAAAGGTTGGCCGGGACTGAGCTGTACACCTATGCCCTGGCGCAAGAACTGCGCAGTCGGGGCCATGACGTGTGCGTGCTGTATCCTGACTACAGCGGGGGCTCAGAGGAGGGGACCATCGTTGAGGAGAGGTATGAGGGGTTAGAGGTGGCGCGCATTCACGTCAGGCCTGCAGACCTCATCAGTCAGTTCAATAATGAGCGGTTGCTGCCCCCGCTGAGGCAATACGTGTCACGTCTCAGACCGGATCTGGTCCACATCCAACATCTGATCGGCGTCTCGGCGGCTGCCGTTCAGGTGTTCAGGGAGCAAGGCCTTCCAAGCGTGATGACCATGCACGACGGATGGTTGATCTGCGAACAGTGCCACTTCTTGCAGCCTCATGGCGTCTACTGTAAGGATGGACCGGAAACTGTGGACAAGTGTGTGCAGTGCCTTGTTGGACGGTACGGTTTAACGCTTCAATCGGAACAGACACCCAAGATCTTCTATACACTGGCTTTACGCCGACAGTGTCTGGAACAGACTGTCAGGTCTATCGATACGATTATTGTCCCATCTAAGTTCATGCGGCAGATGCTTAGCCGTCACAGGTTTGAACACCCTCGTGTTACCCTGTCGCCGCTGGGACTGCCCACCTTCGATGTGCTTCCGTGGATACCTCGTACTGATCGGCTACGATTCACCTTTTTGGGGAATATCTGCTTTACTAAAGGTGTGGATCTGGCAATCCACGCGTTCAATCGCATTGACCCGAAAACGGCACGGCTGGACCTCTACGGCCAGGTTCAAGATCCGGCGTATTTTAGGCGGGTCATGACCGAGATCGAACCCCGGCATCAGGTGACATACCATGGGGCGTACAGTCCAGCCGACCTGGCGCGCATCCTGGCTGACACTGATGTTGCAGTCATCCCGTCGAGGAGCGAGCACTACCCGTGTATCGTTCGGGAATGCCTGCATGCAGGTGTGCCCGTTATTACCTCCAACGTTGGCGGTATTCCTGAGATTATTCAGGACGGTGAGAACGGTCTACTCTTCGAGGCGGGCGACTCCGATGACTTGGCCAAAAAGCTCCGCGTGTTTGTCAGCGATCCCAACCGAGTAACGACCTTTCGCCGGAGCGTCCGTTCCGTGAGCACTATTCGAGAGAATGCGGATCAACTGGAAATAATTTACAGAGATGCCCTGACCAGGAGATCTTGCGCCGAAACAGGCAAGGTTACCGGCGCACAGACCTCACGGGTCGATATTAGCGCATGGCTCCGCCGGGCCGATGAATGTGCCGCTAGAGAAGACTGGGCTTCTGCGCATGATGCCCTCAGGGAGGCACATGACCAAGCCCAGGACGATCCGCAGATCATCGTTGCTCTCGGCAACGTTGCATTGCGATTAGGCAACGTCGAGGCAGCACGGCGTGAGTTCGTTAAGGCTACGGTGTTGGCGCCAGATTACGCGCCCGCGCATGGTAACCTGGCTGCCGTACTACTGCGCCTAGGCTGCGCCGAAGAGGCCGAAGCATCGGCGCGCCGGGCGCTGGCACTCAACCCCCACGATACCGATGTTCTGAAGGTCCTGGCCCGCGTCTGCCTCGACAGCGAGCGTTATACTGAGGCAGTTCAAGCTTACAGCACCATTCTACAGGAGAACCCGAATGATGTAGAAACCCTCCTCGTTGTGGGGAATTGTTACGCCGAGGCTGGACGCCCGGAGGATGCCAAACGTTTCTACCAGCGGGTGCTGCAACTCAATTCGGGCAATACGGTCGCCGCCGAGAATCTGGCCGCCATAAGCGGGAACAGAGACGCTTCAGATAGTGTCACCCTGAGAGCCGACAGACTGTCGAAAGATCCCGAGACGTTGAGTGGGGCGAGATCTATCTCTCATGAACCACTCGTGTCCATCGTGATCGTCACTTACAATTCAGTCCGCACCATCCGGGCCTGTCTGGAGAGCGTCTTCAGCTCTACCCGATCCCCCCTCGAGCTAATTGTGGTAGATAATGCCTCCACCGATGCGACGCGCGCCGTCCTGGCGGAATACCAGGGCCGCATTACCGTGCTGGTGAACGCTGAAAACGCCGGGTTCTCGCGGGGTTGCAACCAGGGGATCCGTGCCTCCGCTGGCCAGCATGTGGTGTTGCTCAATCCTGATACGGTTGTCACCTCGGGCTGGTTAGAGCGGCTGCTCTCTCACGCGTCCGCTGGTGTCGGCGCGGTGGGGCCGGTTTCCGACTATGTGGCAGGGCTCCAGAAGTTTCACCTCTATCTGCCGGCCCATAGACCGGCCACGATGACGCTCGCTGAATTGGCTGACCTATTAGGCGGGGTTAATCAGGGCAAGGCCGTCGAAACGAAGCTGCTGATCGGATTTTGCATGCTGGTACCTCGAAAGGTACTCGATGAGGTTGGGCTGCTGGATGAGGATCTGTTCCTGGGAAACGACGACCTCGACCTGTCATGGCGATTGCGCCTGAGGGGCTATAGACTCCTTGTGGCCACCGATGCTTTTGTCCACCATGAGGGCCAGGTCAGCTTCAAGTCGGAGGCAGAGACGAAGACGTCGCGGCTTGTTCAGGAAAGCACCGACCGGCTCTACGCCAATCTCGTGACCCATTATGGGCCTGGCAATGTTCCAAGCCCCATGGAGCTTTGGGGGATCGACTGGTTCAAGCCGACTGCGGCAAGCTTTCGGGTTCGGGCGAAGGTCATGGAGGGGCAGCTTACGAGCATCATCATCCTGACCCACAATGGCCTTGAGCACACCCGGAAGTGTTTGGCGAGTATCGAGGCCCACACGCCAGAGTTGCATGAGCTTGTCATCGTCGATAACGGCTCAGACGATGGGACAATTGAGTACCTGCGTAGCTACATGGCTGCGCATGACAACGTGCGCGTCATCGCAAATCGGAGCAATCGAGGCTTCGCCGCCGGGAACAATCAGGGGTTGGCATTAGCTCGAGGCGACTATCTGTTGCTACTCAACAACGACACCATCGTCACTATAGGCTGGCTTCAGCGGATGCTGCAGGTGTTCCTAGCGCATCCTGACGTTGGTATCGTCGGGCCGATGTCCAATTATGTTTCGGGCCCCCAACTGGTCCGGGAGGTCTCCTACAAGGGCCCAGAGGGGCTTGAAGCTTTCGCTGTGAAGTGGGCTCAAGGCCACGACGGGCAAAGCGCCGAGGCGACCCGGGTGGTTGGCTTCTGCCTGCTGACGCGGAAGGAGGTCATTGCGCGCATCGGTGGGTTGGACGAGCAGTTCGGCAGCGGCAATTTTGAGGATGACGACTTCTGCATTCGGGCGTTTCAGGTCGGCTTTCGAGCGCGGATCGCGCTGGATGCCTTCATTCATCATACCGGAAGCCAGACGTTCAAATCCGCCAAGATCGATTACCGTCAAAGCCTCATGCGTAACTGGGAGCTGTTCAAGGCGAAGTGGGACATCCCTGCGGACGCCCCCTACGAAAAGGGATATCGCTTTCCGGCTCAGACAGCCAGGGAATCAAACCCGTCTATCCCGCTTCCGGATGTCGGCGCCGACCATTGGTGTGAGGACCAAAGCCACTGGTGGCAGGAGACCTGTGGTGAGCCTGTCGAACGCATTGATAAGGTTGTGAGCCAGGCTCAGCCAGCCGTGACAGGGGAGGCGCCGCTCAGTGTCGTCATCGTTTCCAACGGCCATGGGCTTGCCCCCCTGTGGCCGTCGCTTGTCCAGCATGCGAAGCACCCGCTGGCAATTACCATTCTTCCATCACACGGAAACGGCAATGGCGCTGAGCCGGCGCATGAAGCGGTGTGCCCCGGCGGGTGGCGGATCGGCACAAGCAATCTCCCCACCGTCCGGCTGCTCAATCAGCTCCTGGAATCTGTTCACGACGATCCGGTGATTCTGCTCTCCAGTGACCTGATCCTTACGCCGGGGTGGCTTAAGCGCCTACTGGCGGCGTTCGACCGTGACCGGCGCATCGCCGTCGTTGGTCCAACGTTGAATCAAGGTCCAGCCACCCAGCGGGTCAAGGCTGACTACAAAGGGACCGGCAAAGCGCTTCGGCAGTTCGCTCTGCGCCGGGCGCACCGATACGGGGAGAAACTGGCGGAGGTGGACAACCTCGCCCCTTTCTGTACCATCTTCAAAGGCAGTACATGCCGCGCCGTCGAGCCGCTTCGCGAAGATCTGGACCTTTCGACCTCGCTACACGACTACTTTGCCAGACTCCGGCAGGCCGGCTGTACAGTGGCCGTAGCGCTGGATGCCTATGTGCATTACGAGCCGCCTGCCGATCTGCCCTCGAGGGGGCCTCGCCGAGCTGACGCCGACCCTTGACGCGCTTGCCACGATGGCTACCAGGTACTCCGCTAGAAGTCAAGGTCTGCACGTAAGCGATACCGCTTAATGATTTGTCGAGACCGACCGATAATATCCTGTGTGCGCGAGAGGGAGGGTAATCCGGGACCGCGAGATGGGCTCCTGGCGACTCGAAACGTGCTGAGAATATGGGTGATCTGTAGATTACCAAACCGGTTCAAGGAGAGATCATGAGCCGCTCAACCATCGTGTTCGATACGGCTGAAGGAGAGTTGAACGAGATCGCGGGTCGTATTCGAGAGGTCTCCGCGATGATGCCTCAGCTTGTGATGGAGATCATTCGGATTGTCAACGATCCGCGATCGTCGGCGATCGAGTTGCAGGTCGCGGTCGAACGCGACCCCTCGTTGGCTGCGCGCCTGCTACGAACGGCGAACTCAGCCGCCTATGGCCTGCGCCGGCAAGTCGGCACCGTACGTGATGCGATCATCTACCTGGGGTACAATGAAGTCAAGAATCTCGCCGCTACCGCGTCCCTCGCTGACATCTTCAAGGCGGACGCCACGGTTGGCTGTTATAGTCGGAAGGGCCTCTGGCGACATCTGGTTTCTGTGGCGGTTGCGTCCCGTTTTGTGGCATCGCGTTGTGGCGTCCGGCGGTATGAGGAGGCCTACATGGCCGGTCTATTGCACGATTTTGGCCTCATTCTAATGGATCAGTTTGTACATAAGGCCTTCAACGACATCGTGAGGGTGGTCTCGACCGGCAGACCGCTTTGCGAATGTGAGCGGCAGAGGCTGGGATTTGACCACACGCAACTTGGCGAACGGGTGGCCTGTCATTGGAACCTTCCCGCTTCAACGATGGCAGCCATCCGATATCATCACCGCGCCGATGTCTGTGAAGGCGACAGTCGGCCGATCGCGCAAGCTGTTGAGATCGCGGACTTCCTGTGTTCTGCGAAACAGCGGAGCGCTATCGGCATCGGCAGGGTCGATTCCCCCAGCGGTTCCATCTTTGCCGCCCTGTCGATCGATCGCCAGGGGTATACGGTCCTTTGGGACGATCTCGATCGGGAGTTGGCAAAGGCCGATGTGCTGATGGGACTGGAATAAGCTCGGCGACACCTCATGACGGACCAACTCCTCCTATCCGAACAGTTAGACCGTTTCTTCGGTCCAGAGAAGGAGAGATCAGAGGCTCGACCAGGATGGGATCTGGTATGCGTATTGGAGGCGAGAATTATACAACTGGAGCGACAGCAGCAGGTCTTTGAGGAGGAACACCGACGAATTGTCGCCCAGCATTTGGAGACCTCTGATGCGCTCCTCACGGAACAGCAAAGCGCTCTTGCGCGTCTGGAGCAGGAGGTAGCCGCTCGGACCCGAGCGTGGAAGGAGCGCGCCGTCATCCTTGAGCAGGCAAAGGCAGTATCAGAGGCCCAGAGTCTGGCGATACGGCAACGTCTCCTGGCCTTCGCTTATGCAGCCGACGCGCAGATGAAGGTAATCCTGGAGGCGGTGGGTGCGATGGGTAGGGGGATCCACGCTCAGGAGGGGCGTGAAGCGTTGGAATCCATCCGATTCTCGGCTGCCGCTCTGCTGAGCCTTATTGATACTTGCTGCGGTCGAGGTATGCAGAGAATGGCCGGTGAGGATGCCTGCAGAACGGGTGAGCACGGTGACGACACGGCTACTCTATGTCAGGTTGACGGATCTCAGACGGATTCAGGCGGCCCCTTCGATCGTGCCGTGGCCTTGACCCGTGCGGGTGGTGACGCAGTCCTCCTCCAGGAATTAGCAACACTGTTCTTGACCGATGGTCCGAAGCACCTGCTAGAGGTAAAGGTCGCTCTCACCAGGGGGGATGGGCCTGCCCTCAGCCGGGCGGCCCACACACTCAAGGGCGCGGCCGAATTATTCGGCGCAGTGGCGGTGATACGGGCAGCCTCTGAGCTGGAAGGACTGAGACGGGCCGGTGATCTCGCACGAGCGGAGAGGGTGTGCGCTGATCTGGAGGCAGCCTTCACCCGACTGCTGACTGCCCTGACAGCGTTCGTGCGGGAGGGGTGAGAGGGGGCGTGCCATGATTCGTTTTCAATGCCCAACCGCACTCGTTGTCAATGATGGCCCTACTCAATTGCGGCTGGTGGCCGCCCTCCTGGAACAGGAGGGCATAAGGGTCCGTTCTTTTGTCAGTGCCGAGGAGGCGCTTCGTTCCCTGGTCGATCACGGTCCGGTCGATCTGATCGTCACCGACCTATATATGCCCGGCATCGATGGGTGGCGGTTCTGTCGGCTGCTTCGGTCCCCCGAGTATGCGGCCTTCAACGCGATCCCGATTCTCGTCATTTCCTGGACCTACGCCGGAGTAGATGCCCGACTCATTAGCGTCGACCTGGGCGCCAATGCTTTCCTCTCCGCCCCCTTCGATCCGTCGAGCTTCCGGTCTGCCGTACGGGATCTGTTGAATGGTCGAACGCCGGTCATCCCCTTGACGGTCCTGATCGTCGAAGATAATCCGCTCCAGTCCGAGGTACTGAAGCAGGCCTTTGAGGCCCAGCGGTACATCGTCCATGTCGCGAAGACCGGTGAGCAGGGGCGGTTCCTCTTCAGGACATCTACGCCACAGGTCGTGATCCTCGACGACCGCCTGCCCGACACGATGGGCATCGAACTCCTGTGCGAATTCAAACAGCAGGAGGCGCCGACCGTCATCATCATGATGACCAGCAATCCCACGCCGGCCCTGGCCCTTGAATTCATCCAGAAGGGGGCCGATGCGTATGCACACAAGCCGTTTGAACCGGGCTATCTTGTCGAACTCTGTGAGAAGGCGCGACGCGAGCGGTCCTTGCTCTGGGTCAGGGACCTGTTGGAGATTCGCACCAAGGCCCTGCGTGAATCCGAAGCCCGATACGCGGTCGCCGTCGATGGGGTGAACGATGGACTGTGGGATTGGAATCTGGAAACCGACGAGGTCTACTGCTCCGCCCGTACCATGGCGATGGTCGGCCTACCAGCGCAGGAGGCGCATCTTCCGATGGCAACATGGTGGGCAAGAGTCCATCCGGAGGATCGCGACGAGGCCACAGCAGAGCTTCAGTCACACCTTGGCGGGTTTACCGTCCATTATCAGGCTGAGTATCGGGTGCGGCATGAGGATGGCTCGTATATATGGATCTTTGATCGGGGCATGGCGCCGCACGATGGGCTTCTGAAGCCCAGACGGATGGCCGGTTCCCACACCGACATCACCAAGCGGAAGCGGGTGGAGGTTGCTCACCGGATGCTCACGACGGCGATCGAACAGGCAGCCGAGGCGATCATGATTACCGATACGGCGGGAGCAATCGAGTATGTCAATCCGGCCTTTGAGCAAGTGACCGGCTATTCGAGGCCGGAGGCGCTGGGGCAGAACCCACGACTGCTGAAGAGCGGTAAACAGCAGGAGGATCACTACAGTGAGATGTGGGAGACGCTCACGCGCGGCGAGGTCTGGAACGGCCGTCTTACGAATCGACGCAAGGATGGGACGCTCATTGAGGTGAAGGAAACGATCGCTCCGGTCCGGGATGCTGCTGGTCGCATCATCAACTATGTGGCCGTTCTGCAGGACGTCACGCAAGAGGCAAAGATCGAAGCTCAAATGCGCCAGGCGCAGAAGATGGAGGCGATTGGCGAACTGGCCGCCGGGGTTGGCCACGATTTCAACAACCTGCTGGCCGCCATCCTGGGCTCTGCTACTCTTCTCAAGATGGGAGCGGAACCGGGGGATTCGGTGTTTCGCGCTGCCGATGTTATTCAGCAGGCCGCCGATCGGGCTGCGCGATTGACGAGCCAGCTCTTAGGCTTTGCGAAGCGAGGGAAGCACCAGCATATCACGGTAGATCTGCATCAAGCCATTCGGGAGGTCGTCTCGTTCTTGAGTCAAACCATCGACAAGCGAATCACTATTACTCATCAGTTCAAGGCTGAGCAGGCGACGGTGATGGGTGATCCGGATCAGATCCAGCAGGTCCTGCTCAACATCGCCATCAACGCCCGCGATGCCATGACAGATGGGGGGGAGCTTTACTTCGAGAGCGACGTTGTCGAACTCGATGCGGAATACTGCCGATGGCATACGGGTGCGGTACCCGGTCTTTATGTCATGGTCGCCATCACCGATACCGGTCACGGCATCCCCCGAGAGACCCAGGACCGGATCTTCGAGCCGTTCTTTACCACGAAGGAACAAGGGAAGGGGATCGGGATGGGGTTGGCGATGGTCTATGGGATTGTCAAGAACCACGGCGGTTCGATCCGGCTGTACAGTGAGGTCGGACAGGGGACCACCTTTAAGGTGTATCTCCCACTGGTTGCTGCCGCGATGCCACACCCTGCCGATACGAGACCGCTCGAACCCATTGTCGGTCAGGGTCGCATCCTCCTCGTTGATGACGATCAGCTCGTACGGGAATCCTCTACCGACTTGCTGCAGCACCTTGGCTATGAGGTTGTGATTGCCGAGGATGGTCAGCAGGCCGTGACCTACTATCGTGAGCATGGCTGCGAGATCGATCTTGTCCTCCTTGACCTCGTGATGCCGAGGCTCGGAGGACGCGAGACCTTTCATGCCCTCAAAGCGATCAATCCGTCGATCAAGGTCATCATCTCAACCGGCTATGGGCATAATGAGGCGGTACAAGCGCTGCTTGATGAGGGGGTGGTCGGTTTTGTGCCGAAGCCGTATTACCTTCGTACCCTCTCGGAGATGCTGGCCAGGGTGTTAGGGGAAAGGCAAAGCGATTATGGGTTTTAGGCCGCTGATCAAACCATCCGGCAGATCGCGATCCTTGCCGATATCACTGAATATAAATAGGGTGATGTGGCCATTCGGCAGGCCAGGGATACTGCCATGCGGATCCTGATTGCCGAAGACAGCCTCGTATCGCGTCGCCTGTTAGAAGCTACGCTCAAGCGATGGGGGCACGAGGTGATCACAACCTCTGATGGCTCCGAGGCCTGGCAGGTATTAGAGGCAAGTGAGGCGCCCCCACTCGCGATTCTCGATTGGGTGATGCCGAAAATGGATGGTCCTGAGCTTTGCCGGAGGATCCGTCAGACGCAAGAGATCTCCTCCATGTATGTCATCCTGCTCACGGCCAAAGGAATACGTGAGGATATCGTGGCGGGACTCGATGCAGGGGCCGATGACTATCTGATCAAGCCGTTCGATCCCGAGGAATTGCGGGCCAGGGTTGATGTGGGGCGTCGCATTGTCGAGTTGCAGCGGAGCTTGGCGGATCGCGTCAATGAACTGGAAGAGGCCCTGTCACAAGTGAGAAGTCTCCGTGGTCTCCTGCCGATCTGTGCCTATTGCAAGAAGATCCGGGATGACAAGAGTTACTGGCAGGAGGTTGAAGGATACATCAGCAGGCACTCCGAGGCGCAATTCAGCCACCATATCTGCCCGAGTTGCTATGAGAAGTGTGTGAAGCCTGAGCTTGAACGGATAGAAAGCTGGCAAGAAACTGGAACTGCCCTTCGCTAAGGTCGTTACCTCGCACGTCGGATCCTCACCCCCCCTCGCCCCGCACGTCGCACGTCGATGGAAGATCGTAATTGCTTAGGTGTTTAGGCTGAAGACCGAAGGCTGAAGTATCCTAAAAGCCTTTAGCCTTCAATCTATCTACCTGAGTCGTTTCAAAAAACCGCTCATGCCTCAATCCTCTGGCGCCGATAGAAGTACAAGAAGTTAAACGCGGCGCATGATCAGGAGAATGGGACGAGGGAGCGGTCGATGAGACGCAATAAGCAAAAGGGGGCTCACCTACAGGTTGCGAGGCGATCGACCCTTTCCCTCTGCATGATCGTTAAGAATGAGGAGGCGAATCTCGGCCGCTGCCTGGAGAGCGTCACGGGGGTCGCCGACGAGATCATCGTTGTCGATACCGGCTCGACCGATCGAACCGTCGAGATCGCGCGGCAGCATGGGGCCAAGATCTTCTCGCATCAGTGGAGCGACGACTTCGCCGCCGCGCGAAACGTTTCACTGCGATCTGCTACCTCCGACTGGATCCTGGTGCTGGATGCGGATGAGGCCTTGGCCAAGGAGGACCGAGGTTGCCTCCGTGCCCTTTTGCGCCAGGACGGTCCGACCGCCTATCTGCTGAATATCGTAAGCCCCGTGAACGACCGGCGATCGAGTCACGCCGTCATCAACGCCTTTCCGCGCCTGTTCAGGAACCGTCCGGAGATCCGATTTGAGGGGCGATGCCACGAGCAGGTCACACCGTCGATCGCCCGGGTCGGTGGGACCGTGAGCCCCTCTGAAATCCAGGTGCATCACCGAGGGTACCACGGCCTCTGGGTTGACCTCTCCGCCAAGCGACAGCGTAACGTCCGCCTTTTACGCCAGCAACTCGCTGATCACCCCGAGGATCCCTTAGCCCACTTCCATCTGGGCGAGGTCTATGGCCTGGAGGGGAGGATTGATGAGGCGATTGTCTGCTATCGGGCCGCCCTATCGCTCCCAGGCCTACCACCCACCAACCGGTCTGTAGCCCGGCGAAGCCTGGCCGCCTGCCTGCTCAACCGGCAGCAGTTCGAGGAAGCATGGCAGGAGTGCTGCCTCGCGCTCAAGGAGGACTCAGGCTACGCGATGCCGCATCTGACCGGAGCGATCGCCCTCGGGAAACTTGGGCGGTACGAGGCCGCCATCCAGCAGATCGACCTATATCTGGCGAAAGCCGACCGACCAGGGCGAGGCATTCATGGCGTCCTGGGCTATGAGCCGAACCAGGCCTATGCCTGGTCGTTCAAGGGCAACTGTCTCTTTGCGCTGAAGGAGGTCAATCGGGCGCTGGACTGTTATAGGACCGCCCTCTCCTTCGACCAGGATTCGCCGGATGGTCACCTTGGGGTGGGAAAGATTCACCGACTCCAGGGGCGAGCCCAGGAGGCAGCAGTGGCGCTTGAGAAGGCCGCCGCGCTGTTCGAGCAGATGCCGCAAGGGCACCTCACCCTCGCCGAGACCTACGCCGAGCTCGGGAGATGGGCGGAGGCGATCACGGCATGCGAGCGATTCCTTCAAGCCTGTCCAGAGGATAACGGGGGATTAGAGTTACAGGCGCAGGCTCTGCTGAAACTGGACCGCCCGGCTGAGGCCGAGGTGATCTACCGCCGCCTCGTAAATCGAGCGCCATCCGGTATGGCCTACTTCGCCCTCGCGTGCCTCGCCGATGCCCGTAGCGACCGCCAGGAGGCGACCGCCCTATGTCGCAAGGCATGGGAGCTGGAGCGGACCGACGCCCGCATCCCGTTCCTGTTGAGTTGTTGCCTGATCGAGGCCGGCGAGTACAGGAAGGCGCTGGCCGCCCTGCTGGAGGCCGAGCGTCTTGCGCCAGGGACGCCGGAAATTGCAGCGCGCCTGAAGCTGCTAGGACGGCTGCTGGAAGTAGGGGCGTCACTTGCTGCGCCGAGTGCGGATGACGAAGCACAAAATCCCCCCATCCCCCCTTTACAAAAGGGGGGACATACGCCTCTGACCCCCCCCTTTACAAAAGGGGGAGGCGGAGGGATTTGTCGTGTGGGACGCGATGTGCGAGCATCTAGCCCCAGACACCCGACACCCTATATCCTACATCATATGGCTGAGGATGGTCGCGCTCCGCCCCCCTGAACTGTGAACCCCGAACGGTGAACCGTAAACGCTTTTTCGGACCGGGCATGGATGTCCGGTTCACACACCAGGCAACGCAAGATTGTGTTGCCGCTACACGGAGGTAGCTAACATGGCTATTGGTGATCTGACCCGTATCAATACCAACATCGCAGCCTTCAATGCATTGAACAGCTTGAAGAACATCGGCAATCAACTGGGCGTCACCCAGCTTCGGCTCCAGACCGGCAAGCGGATCAACGAAGCGGCCGACGATCCGGCCGGCTTCTCGGTTGTCGGCAAACTGAATGCGCGGGCACGAGGCCTTGCGACCGCCCTCGACTCTGTCGGGACATCGACCAACATGCTCTCCATCGCTGAGGGCGCGATGCAGTCGATCCATGACAACCTTCTAAATATGCGAGACCTGATCCTTCAGGCCACCTCGAATAACCTCGGGAGCGATGAGCGCACCGCCATCGAGCAGCAGCTCGACGATCTGACATCTGAGATCGGCCGTCTGCGCGACGCGACCACCTTCAACGGACAGAAGCTGCTCGATGGGACCTTCACCGGGAAGCGGGTCCTGACGGGAAGCGAGACAACCGACACCATCCTTGTGAGCATCAGCCAAGACTTCGATCCCACGAGCACCACAGGCCTGGGACTTGCGGACGCCAGCATGGATGTCAGTACCGCCGCCCTTGCCTCCACCTCGCTGAGCTACGTGGACACGGCGCTCGGGTCGGTTAGGTCGCAGATCCAGAACGTCGGATCGGTGAGCAGCCGGTTGCGAAGCATTTCGGATAACCTTTCCGTCGCGGTCACCAATACGAAAGCGGCGGCATCAAGGGTTCAGGATGCCGACGTAGCCGCCGAACAGGTCAACGCCGTGAGGCTCCAGATCTTGCAGCAGTTGGCGACCGCCCAGCTCACCCAGGCGAATAGCGGGCCACAGCAGGTCCTGGCGCTCTTCAGGTAAGTAGGCTAGTGTTCTACGACATCGCACCCCTCCTCACCCCTCCCCCCCGTACCCTTTGGGTAGGGGGGGGAGGGGACGGGTGGGGGGGCTTTCGAATGAAGAGGAGGCGTAGATGACACCATCTGTCAGTCCGCGTTCTGTCTCAGTGGAACCTGATCGGTTGCCGGCGGTCTATTTTGCGGTGAATCCGATGGCCTCCTATCAGAGCGCCCAGGTTCTTGGGGCTTCCCCCATGCAACTCATCCTGATCGTGTACGACCTAGCGCTCACCGCCTGCGGCCGCCGCGATACGGAACGCGCGCGCCGGGCTATCACTGAACTGATTGCAGCCCTGAACTTTGACTACCAGGAGATTGCAGTCCCTCTGTTTCGCCTGTATGAATACTGCCTGAGTACGGTAAGCGCAGGGTCGTTTCATGAGGCATCAAATATCTTGAGACAATTGAAGGAGGCGTGGGAGACCGCCCTGAAGGAGAGCGGTCAACCCTCAGCATTCGGCTATCAGCGGTTGAGTGCTGATCGCTGACCACTGATGAAGGTGTGAGCCATGTCTCTTACTGAGATTCTACCGGCATCGGTTTTTCAGCTCAATGTTGAGGGCCTGGTTGCAAGTGTCATGGCCGTGGAGCAACAACCGCTTACCGGGCTGCAGACCGACCAGAACACCCTCTCCCGCCGATCCGCGACACTCAGCGACCTGAAGAGTGCGCTGAGCGCGCTCCGATCCAAGGCTCAAGCCCTAACCCAGGCGGGGACGCTGTCGCCCTTTCAGGTCAAGGCGGTGAGTTCAAGCAGTGCCACCGTTGCGATGGCGACTGCCTCTCCATCGGCCTTGGCGGCGGTCCACACGCTCTCTGTGTCTCAACTCGCCAAGTTGAGCACCGTCGTTTCACAACAGCTCACCGGGAGCGCGACCGATGTGGTGACGACGGAGGGGATTGGTACGAAGAGCGTGAAGATTACCTACGATGGCACTGATCCCGCGACGAGCGGCACGGCCGTTACGGTGAATGTCACGCTGAATGCCGGGGATACCAACGACACCATCCTCACTAACCTCGCTACGACGATCAACAGCGACTCGACGCTCGGTGCGAAGATCAGCGCATCTGTCGTCAATGACACCGCCACTACTGCCCGGCTCGTGTTGACCAGCAAGCAGACCGGCCAGGCTAACAAGGTCCGGGTCGCCGACGCGACGGGCTCCCTGCTGAGCACGATTGGACTCAACAGCGGGATCGCCTCGACAGGGACAGCCGGCGGGTTTCTGTACGCGGACACCGCCCTTGACGCCAAGTTTACGCTGGATGGCCTGGCGATGACGCGGAGCAGCAACAGCATAAGCGATGTCCTCACGGGGGTAACGATCAATCTGCTCGGGCTTTCGGCGTCGGATATGACGCTCACAGTCAGCGCCGATAAGACCTCGATGAAGGCGAGCGTCCAGGCGTTCCTGGATGCGTACAATAAGGCGTTGACGTTCTTGCGGGAGCGGACCCTTGTGCAGGTCAGCGCGACGACCTCCGGCGCCAGATCCACAACGGTGAATTCGGTGATCAGGGGCCCGTTGGCAGGCGAAATGACGTATAGGTCGTTGGTGTCGAACCTCAGATCCGACGTCGGCAGTTCGGTGAGTTCCGTGCAGACAGGGAATCCGGCCCTTTTAGCCGATATCGGGATAACGGCGGCCTCGAATGGAACCCTTTCTATCAGTGATACCACCAAGTTTGATAGTGCGATTGAGACGAAACTCAGTGGGCTGACCGATCTCTTTGCCTCGACGGGCGGTGTTGCCACTCGACTTATGACCCGCCTGGATGGGTTCGTCAACAGTGGGGGGCTGATTGATGGCAGCCTCTCCACTGCCACGTCGAAGGCGCAGAATATTAACCAGCAGATCACCAGGCTGCAGGATCGACTGGTGATCAGGGAAGCGGCCTTGCGGAAGCAATTGTTGGATCTGCAAAAGGCGCTGAGCGCGCTCAGCGCGCAGCGGTTCATCTTACAGTAGTAGGCCCTTCAACAGAAGGGGGGAAGGTCATGACAGACATAGGTCACGAGAGCAAGCCAATCGAGCCGATAGTTGGGGTTAGGTCACCCGGAGGCGAGATCGGCGTCCCTTCACCGCCTGGAGGGGCAAGCCAAAAGGCGGTCGGATCGAGACCGTCTTCTCTCGCAACGCTGGAGGTCGCCCTCCCCGATCTGAGAAAAGTCTTAGAGGGCCTCGGCTCACACCAGAATGTCGGACTTACCTACGTCATCGACCGGGAGACCCACAGCGTCATCATTAAGGTGATCGATCGTGATACGAACGAGGTCCTGAGGCAGGTTCCTTCGGAGGAAATGACGAAGCTCAGAACCGTTATGCGGGACCTCTTCGGATTGCTGTTCAAGGCGAAGGTGTAAGATGGCTCTCTCCGACGACACCCGACATCGGCTTGACCGAAGAAGCGAGCAGTATGACGAGATCCTACGACTGACCCTGCAGCAGCGCGAGGCCATCAGGGGCGGCGATCTGGAACGGCTGCTGACGCTGCTCGCTCGCAGGGGGCCGCTCATCGAGTCCCTTCCAGTGGATCAGGACGGAGACCGGGAGCAGACGCGGCGGCAAGCGATTGCGGAGTTGGATAGGGCCAATGAGGCGTTGCTGCTCGCTTGGCGCGAGGGGGTGGTTGCCGAGCTTGGCCTGCTCCAGCGCGGAAAGAGCGGACTGGGAGGCTACCGGGTGGGCGAGTCGGCCGATGCGGCCTTCATCGACTTGGCTTCCTGAAGGAGACCGCCATGCGAATCGATCAGGTTCGGATATCTGAGATGCTGAAGGCGTACGAGAAGAGCCGAGTAGGGAGCAGCCGGAAGCAGGGGGGGGATCGCGACCGCTTACCCGCCGTCCGAGACGAGGTCATCATCTCTACTGAGGCGAAGCGGCTCATGATCCGCGACCGGGTTGTGAGTCAAGTGGTCGAGCGACTCAGGAACCTTCCGCCATCGCACAACCCCCTTTCAGAGGTCGATGTCGTCCTCGAAGAGGCGGCGCGGGATAGTGGGCCCGCGCCAATGGACCCGGAGGAGAAGGCGCAGATCAGAGAGACGAGCGTCGGTGATCTTCGTAGAAAAAGAGCGTTGCCGTGACACAGAGGCCTGCTTTGAGCGCTATCGAAAGGGTCAGCAATCCGGCTGAGTCGTATTCGCTGCTCATCGTCGATGACGATGATCTGATCATGTCGCTTCTGCGCGATCTCCTGGCGCGAGAGGAGCGGTATCGGATCTCGACTACCCCAGATCCGATGGAGGCGCTCACGCTGCTACGGGCCGGCCCGTTTGACTTACTCATTACCGATTACCGAATGCCGGAGATGACGGGGCTCGACCTCATTCGCGAAGCGAGACGCTTGCATCGTGACCTGATCGGGATCCTGATTACAGGATTCGCGTGGCCGGACGCGGCGGCTGAGGCAACGGAGGCCGGCGCGTACGACCTGATGCTCAAGCCGCTGAATATCGGGGAGGTCCGAGTCACGGTCCGGAACGCTTGTGAACGGATCCGCTTGGTTCGGGAAAACCGTCGCTATCAGAGTGAGCTGGAACAGGCGAGGGCGGAAAGCGCGCGAGGTGCAGAGGCGGAAGGGCCTTCAGCGCCGATCGCTGAGATCGGCCTCTTCCCTCCCACCCCTTCCCCTGCCGGCAAGGGGCCGAAGAAGGAGGAGCAGGTGCTTGACCAGTTAGAGCGTCTAGGGAAGCTCTATCAGATGGGTCTCCTGACGAAGGAGGAGTTCATCCTGAGAAAGGCCAGACTGCTTGGCCGGACCTAATTTCAGAGGGGGGATTTGCTATGACCGATGGGTTGCGCGTGCTGGTCGCCGAGGATAATCCGGAAATGTTGGAGCTTCTCGGGACACTCCTTGAAGCGGAGCGGTGCCAGGTTGCGCTCTGCCCGGATGGCGCGTCAGCCCTGTTGCGGATCGCCCAGGAGCCGTTTCATCTTATCTTGAGCGATATCGCGATGCCTGGTGCCTCTGGCCTCGAGATCCTCGACAGGTCGAGCGCCATGACGGCCGGGATCCCGGTCGTCTTGATTTCAGGACAGGTTGATCTCGATACCGCGCTGTTCGCCCTCCGACGTGGCGCTTTCGACTATCTGCTCAAGCCATTCCGTCTGGACGATATCCGAAATCTCGTCCGGCGTGTTCAGCGACTGCACGGCTTTGCAGAAAACGAGGCTGGGGAGCGGGTGCCCAAACAGGCGGGAATGAACGGCCATCGACCTCAGGAGATCCTGATCAGGAAAAGTCGAGCCCTCCAACTGATTGCTGGGTCCGCTAAGGTGCTCGGCGAAACCCATGACCTCGGACGCCTCATGGGGACTATCCTGGAACTGGCCATGTGGGGCGTCGGCGCGGAGCAGGGGGTGCTCCTGATCGCCTCGGAAGCTGAGGGCAGGATGAGGGTCGCCGCGAGCAGGGGCTTCCGTGAGACCGTGAGGTCCGGCGACGAAGTGGGGAGTGTGGATGAGCTCTGGCGCCTCGCCGATCTCCCCTCCGAGATTGCGTCATCCGTCGTCCCGTTGATCGTGAAGGGGCGGCAGGTCGGCGAGATGGCGCTAGCCAATCGGCGCGACCCCGAATCGTTCTCGATGGCGGACCGCGAGATGCTCGATATCCTCGCTCAGCAGGCCTCTGTGGCGCTGGAGAATCTCTCGCTCTACGCGACAGTCGAATCGAGTGTCTTTGAGGGAATGCGTGCCCTGGTTGTGGCGCTCGAGGCGAAGGACCCGTACACCGAGGGCCACTCGTTGCGGGTGGCCGGGACCGCCGTGCAGATCTGTCGGCAGATGGGACTGGGGAGCAACGTCGAAGATCTGGTCCGGTATGCCGGGGCCCTCCATGATATCGGCAAGGTGGGGATCCCTGATGCTATTTTGCAGAAGCCGGGTAAGCTGACTGCGGAAGAGTACGCGCGGATGAAAGAACACCCCGTCGTCGGCTGGAAGATCCTCACGCTGTTCAGCTTCCTGCGGGAGGAGGCCGTTATCGTCCGGCACCACCACGAGTGGATGAACGGCGGTGGCTATCCTGACGGTCTAAAGGGTGAGGAGACTCCGCTGCCGGCGAGGATCTTGGCGATGGTCGACGCCTATGACGCCATGACGACTACTCGCCCCTATCGAGCGTCACGAGGGCATGAGCAGGCGGTCGAAGAACTCTGTCGTTGTGCAGGTCCTCAATTTGATCCGGAGGTGGTCGAGGCATTCGCTTCACTTTCCCCGCAAGACCTCTGCGTCCCAGCTACCGCATCCTCCCACACTTGACAAGCCTCAGCTAACAGCATATTATCCCACCCTGTTCTTCCTGGCGATTGTGTGACCTCAGCGTTCAATAGCGGCCATTCATCTCCTCTCCTTCGAGGCGGGAGGAGGTAGGTGGGAGCACAGGACTCAACCGATGGATCGGGTCGCGGTACTGGGTGAGGCGAGATCTACGTTAGATCTGGTGGTAAGCGCCTTTGAGTGCCAAGGGGTCGAAACCGCCGTAGTTGAGGACTGCGCCGAAGCGGCGGCGACCCTCTCGGACAAGCCCCACCTCCTCATGATTCTCTGTCTGGCGAAGGTTGAGGAAGAGGATCTGGGGGTAATCCCACACTTCCTGACCGCCTTACCTGACACGCCAATCGTCCTGGCCCTGCCTCCGCCCAGCCTCGAAATGGCGCTTCGGGCGATCCGTTTCGGAGCGTCTGATCTGTTACTCCTCCCCCCCTCTATGGAGACCGTCAAGGATCTCCTGGTCCGGGCGCGCTTCCTCCGGCAGGATAGGGCGCTGCGGAAGCTGACGGCCCTTTTACAGATCTCCAGTTGGTTCGCTCACGAGGTCAGGAATCCACTATCCGGGATCCTGAACAGCGCCCAGTTATTGATCGAAGGGTCCGCTGGTTCGACCGGGCTCACCACAGGCTCATCCGATCCCACCCAACGCTACTTAAAGATCATCATGGAAGAGTGCAACCGCCTGGAGCAATTCCTCAAGCGCCTGACCGAGGTTGGGCGATCCTCTCGGGGGCCGGTTGTTCCGACTGACCTGAATAGCGTGGCGGAGCAAGTATTAGCCCGCGCGGTGCCGCGGTTGCGAGCGCAGGGCATTCAGTTGCTGCGAAGGCTCGACTCGCAGTTACCGGATGTCCGGATCGACGTGGCGCGTGTGGAGCTGGCCATCTCACGCATCATTGAGAATGCCAAGGAGGCGATGCCGACGGGCGGTGTGATGACGGTCGCGACTCGCCATCGACCAGAGGAGAAGATGATCGAGTTGGAGGTGATCGACACTGCTCTCGTGGTCGGTCTGGAGCGTGAACGACAACTCTTTGATCCGTGTATGTCTGCGAGGTTGCAGGGAGCTGGGGCAGGGCTGGCCTTTGCGCTGCAGATCTTCGCCGAGCATGGGGGCGAATTGTGGTTGCGGGCTCATGCGGATCAGGGGTGCAGCATCCTGGCGCGACTACCCCTTAACGGGCGGTGAGGGCGACGCAGATGGCGCTTATTCTCATTGTTGATGACGAGAAGAACCTGAGACTGACGCTGTCTGAGGCCTTGCAGCGGGAAGGTCACACCGTGCTCACGGCCGCCGATGGCGCCGAGACGATTGACATCTGTGCGCGGCTCTCCCCTGATCTTATTCTGCTCGATCTGATCCTACCAGACCTGAACGGTATCCAGCTTTTGAAGCGGATCCAGCGGGCTTCAGGTCCGCCCATCATCATCATGACCGCCTACGGTGAGGTTCGAAGCGCCGTGGAGGCAATGAAGCACCAGGCCTACGATTATATCTGTAAGCCGTTTGACTTGGAGGAGCTCCGGTTGACCCTCCATCGCGTACTGGAGGAGGTGCGAACTCGTCAAGAGGTCGAGCGGCTGCACGGGGTTGGTGAGGGAGAGTACCGGTGCGGGGTATTTATTCGGAAATCGGAAGCGGCTAAGGGCCTCTGGCAGGTGGTGAAGCGAGCCGCCGCCAGCTCGACCCGCATCGTCTTACTCCAAGGCGAGACGGGGACCGGTAAGGAGCTGGTAGCGAAGGCCCTCCATTACGAGTCTGCACGCCGCGCGCATCCGTTTGTCGATCTCAACTGCGCCGCCATCAACGAGACCCTCTTCGAGAGTGAGCTCTTTGGACACGAACGTGGCGCCTTTACAGACGCAAAGGGCGCCAAGCGAGGGCTCTGCGAGCTGGCCCATCAGGGGACGCTATTTCTGGATGAGATCGGCGAGATGGCTATGGGTCTTCAGGCAAAGTTTCTTCGCTTTCTCGAGGAGTGGAAGTTCCGACGGGTTGGGGGGGTGCATGACATTCAGGTTGATGTACGGGTGGTGGCGGCGAGCAATCGGGACCTCAAAGAGCTGGTTGCCCAGGGGAAATTCCGGGAGGATCTTTTCTACCGATTGAATGCGATTCGGATCGCCCTCCCTCCCCTGCGCGAGCGTAGGGCCGACATCGTGCCGCTGGCTACCTTTTTCCTCCATTCGAGCAACGCCGTCTTTGGGAAGAGGATTCTGGGATTGACGCCGGATGTCGAGCGGCGATTCGAACGGTACGCCTGGCCAGGGAATGTGCGACACCTCAGGAATGTCGTCGATTATCTGGTGATGATGGAAACGGAAGAGTTCATTCAGCCGATCCACCTGCCGCCAGAGATTGCCGGTCTGGAGGGGGCTCAGGAAGCCGGTGCCACGGACGCGCCTATCGTATCTGCCGCGCCCGCGACGCAGACAGGTCCTGCTTCCCTGAGGTTCGAAACCAGCGGGAGCGCCGAGGGTGGACCGCGCCAGAGCCTGGCCGAGGTAGAACGGGCCCATATCGACCGAGTCCTCAAGGAGGTCGGCGGCAACAAGACAGAGGCGGCAAAGGTTCTGGGCATCTCAAGGCAGACGCTGCGAACCAAACTTGCGTTCGACTGCCGGCATAGTTCGGATAGTCCGCAGGGGGATGGTCGAACCTCGATCGCTGAGGGCTAAGCACACACTTCTTACCCCTTACTGTTCTGGCTCTCCACAAGAGGCTTGATCGGTAAGCCTATCCTGAGTCCTGTCGTGGGGGGGGTGGTCCCAGTCGATGTCGTCAGGTATCGTACCAGGATGCTGATCCGGCGATTGGCGGTATCGAGCGGGTCCTTTGGGTTCAGGAGGTGCTGGTCCGCGTACCCGATCACCCTGGCTACCTGGTTCGGTCGTAGCCCCGCCTCTTCTATCGCGCGTCTGGCACTGTTGGCCCTGTCTGTCGAAAGTTCCCAATTCGAGTAGTCCGGCTTACTGTTATAACTGTAAGGACGGGCGTCGGTGTGTCCTTCGAGGACCACCTGATTCGGAAGCTTGGATACCTCCTTTGCGATTGCCGCGAGCAACTCCCGGGTGACCGGCTTCAGACGGGACGAACCGAGATCAAAAAAACTGTCACGGTTGCCTTCGATAAGCTGTACACGAAGCCCCTCATTGGTGATCTCGATTCGGATCTGGTCTCGAAGGGCCTGCAGCGTCGGAATGCGCTGGATGGCCTGCTTGAATTGCTCCGCCGCCCCATCGAGGTGTTCACGGTCCAATGTGTCGTTCTCTGGCGGCTTTTTCGTATCCTCCGGCTCCTGACGTGAAGCCGGGACTGGATCGCCTCCTTGAGAGATGATCCCCTTACCCCCCTTCGACTGGATGCCTCCTGGTGAGCCGCCTTTCGAGAAGTTCGATGGGTCCTTGAAATAACCCGCTACCGCTTCCTTGACCGACTTGCTCTGTCCGACGATCCAGAGCACGATGAAAAGGGCCATCATCGCGGTCACGAAGTCGGCATAGGCCACCTTCCAGGCTCCGCCGTGATGACCGCCATGGCCGCCCTTCTTTTTGACGATCTTGCGTACGTCGCCGTTCTCCTTCTCCGATGCGTCGCTCATGCCGTCTCCTTGATGGGTGTCCCCTTGCAGGCTGATTCCATCTCCTGGTTCGATGGCCGATCGTAGCTGAAGATGACCCGCCGACCAAACTCAACAGCGACGATGGGTGGCGCGCCGCGCGCAAACGCGACCAAGCACGCCTTGATGCAGGCCAGGTACTTCCCCTCGCATTGCGCTTGATGCTCGAGGTTCTGGGCCATCGGCTGAATAATGCCGTAGGACAGCAGGATTCCAATGAACGTGCCGACTAGGGCGGTGGCGACCTTGTGTCCGATCTCCGCCGGCGGGCCGTCGATCACCTGCATGGTGATGACGATACCGAGGACAGCGGCAACGATGCCAAGACCCGGAAGGCTGTCGCCGACCTTGTTCAGGATCGACGAGGTTTGGCTGCCCTCTTCATGGTGTGTCTCCAGTCCGGTCTCCATAATAGTGTCGAGTTCATCGGGATTCGCGGCCCCGTCCACCACGAGGCGCAGTGAGTCGCAGAGAAAGGCCATCGCATGGTGGTTCTTGGTGAATCCCTTATACTTGGAGAAGATCGGGCTCTTCTCGGGGGCGACGAGGTCCGAGTCGATGGCGGTGAACCCTTCCCGTTTGGCCTTTGTGAAGAGGTCGTGCATGACCTGCAAGACTTCCAGATAGGCCTGTTTGCTCAAGCCTGACCCGAGAATACCGATGACTTGGCTCATGAGGATCTTGAGGACTTTCAGTGGAACGGCGATGAGCAGGCCGCCAATCACGGCGCCGCCGATAATGAGCAGCTCCACCGGCTGGATGAGGACCAGAGGAGGTCCTCCCTCCATGGTGAAGCCGCCGACAACCGCTCCGAGGACTACAACGACTCCGATGATTGCCAGCATCGCGCCTCCTTGTCGTCTCGTGAGTGTGGGGCTGTGCAACTCTGGTAGATCATCGGCACGCCGTCTACAGAACTTGATAGGATTGTTTCGACAGTTCCCGCCGCGTTCCCCCTCCGAGCCTCCACCATCTGCCATCGCGCTTGAACCCCTGAGCGGTAAGCTTCTTTCCGCCCCGGCTAAAATTTATTCCTTCTCTCTACCCAGCTTACTTTCGATAAGTTCCAGCCATACCGCTCTGCCTACGGCCAGATCCTGACCGCCGGCCTCACTGTGCGGCTCTCAACCCTTCCATAATCCCTTTTGAATCGTGCCCGTTTGATACACATTGCGACCTGCATGTGGCAATTTTGGCCGTCTCACGTTTGGCACTCTGCTTGCTTCACTATGTTTCGGGTCTTAGAACGTGAGACATGAATATCGACGTACGAAGAGTAGGGGATCAGGCGCCTATCAACCCATCGTTCAGCCAGAACCGGGAGGATGCCAGAAAATGCGAGTGTTGATCGTGGACGACTCTGCGACGATGCGCCGGATCGTCCGGAATAATCTCAAGTTCGCCGGCTATGACGATGCCGTAGAGGCAGGTAATGGGGTAGAGGGCCTGGCCTGTCTAGCGGACAACCCAATCGATCTGGTCATCACCGACTGGAACATGCCGGAGATGAACGGCATCGAGTTCGCGAAGGCCATCCGCTCGAAGGATCAGCACAAGGACCTGCCGATCTTGATGATTACGACGGTAGCGGAGCGAGAGAATATTATGATCGCGCTCTCGGCTGGGGTCAGCAATTACATCGTCAAGCCGTTCGACGCCGAGACTCTTAAGAAGAAGCTCGATCAGATCCTGGCCGCTGCCTGAGGGCCGCAGTACCCCAGCGCTGCCGAGGCAGGAGACACGCATGACCCACAGCTCTATCAGCTCAGACCTCTCGATCGATGCCGTCTCCGTCCAGATCCGCGATGCCTTTCAAGGCTTTACGGGGGTGGCTGAGCGACTCGAACAGGCCTACGCTACTCTTCGAGAGCAGGTGGCGGTCCTCAACCTCGAATTGAATGACACCAACCTCCGTCTAACCCAGAGCCTGCATGAGAACACTAGGATTCGCCGCTACCTCTCGAACCTCCTCACGAGTATTGAGAAAGGGATCGTTGCCGTCGATGCTGCCGGTCAGATTACGCTCTGGAGCGGAGGAGCGGAACGGCTGACCGGTTTCACGGCTGCCGAGGCATTGGGCGGACAGGCCGATCGCCTCCTGGGTGAGGATGCGGCGGTCCTCCTCCACGGACTTACCGGGGAGGGACATGACGGCCACAGAGAGGGGCGGATCATAAGAAAAGATGGGTACATTCTGGAGGCTGAGATCACCGCATCGCCGATCCGCGACGAAGGAGGGAAGGTGCTGGACACCCTGTTGATCTTCGATGACATCTCGAAGCGGAAATGGATGGAGGAGCGGCGACGGCGATCGACCGCCCAGGCCGGGTTGGAGGAAATGGCGGTCACGCTTGCCCACGGGATCAGGAATCCACTGGCCTCGATCGAGTTGCTGGCTACGCTTCTTGCCGAGGAGACCCAGGCCGATGCCCGGACAAGCCATCTGGCCCAGGGTATCCAGGCAGGCGTCGCGTCCGTCAACACCATCTTGACCAACCTGTTGGCCTTCACCAGACCTGTCAAGCCCTGCTTGAAGCCGCTCGATCTGCATAGGGTCATCGAGGAGGCGCTCAGCACGGCATTGTACGCTCTCAAGGAGCGGCAAATCGATCTGATCAGACTCCATCACTCAGGCCCCCTTGAGATCGATGGAGACCGGGAGCTGTTGAAACAGGTTCTCCTGAACCTCATCCTCAATGCCGTTCAGGCGATGCCGTCGGGTGGCACACTCAGGATCAGCACCAGGGGCCCAGAGGGCGAGTCCCCTGTATCGGTTGGAGGCCACACCACAGCAGACGGTCAACCGACCAGATGTCGCCCTAAACACGGCGGCATGAATGGAGGTGAGTTCGTGGAGGTCAAGGTGTCCGATAGTGGGTGCGGCATTAGCGAAGCGAATCTGGAGAAGATATTCCTGCCGTTCTTCACCACAAAGCCGAAAGGTGCAGGGCTTGGCTTGGCCATTGTCGAACGGATCCTGGAACGACACGGGGCCAGGGTAAGCCTGGAAAGCCGAGTGGGGAAAGGGACCACCTTCCGCATCCTGTTTAGGAGTCGGTGCCAGGCTATGGCGTCCGCCCAAGGAGGAATCTGATATGAAGCCTCGTGTCCTGGTGGTGGACGATGAGCCCCTGGTGCGGACCGCCCTCTCTGAGACGATCCGGCGGAAGGGGTTTGAAAGCGTGATGGCCTGCGATGGGGAGGATGCCCTGCTGCAGTTTAAGCGCACCCCCGCCCCGCTGATCTTTGCGGATATCCGGATGCCCAGGATGGACGGGCTGGAACTGCTCAAGCAGATCACGGCGATCGAGTCCCCCCCACGCGTCGTCTTGATCACGGCGTACGGATCGGTGGAGACGGCCGTCCAGGCGATGAAGGAGGGGGCCTTTGACTTCCTCATGAAGCCGTTTTCCGCACAGCGGGTCGAAGAGATCCTGGAGCGGGCGCTCGGCGCTGAGACGCCTCATCCAGCCGACGGACCTGCGTCGACCATCGTCAGCCGTGATCCCAAGATCCTGAGTCTACTCACCACCCTCAAACGGGTGGCGGATGACTCGGCGTCGATCCTTCTCCGGGGCGAGAGCGGCACAGGCAAGGAACTGTTCGCTCGTCAGGCGCATCTGTGGAGCAAGAGGTCCCAAGGCCCCTTTGTGGCGGTCAACTGTGCGGCGATTCCGGAGTCGTTGCTGGAGAGTGAGCTGTTTGGCTACGAGCGTGGCGCCTTTACAGGCGCGATCACCCGTCGCGTGGGGAAGTTTGAGGCGGCTGATCGCGGCACCCTCCTGCTGGACGAGATCAGTGAGATGTCGGCGACGCTGCAGGCGAAGCTGCTCCGGGCGCTGCAAGAGCGGACCATCGATCGGATCGGCGGATCGCGGCCGGTCGAGATCGACATTCGCGTGGTTGCGACCACCAATCGGGATCTCAAGGAGGAAATTCGCCAGGGGCGGTTTCGCCAGGATCTCTACTACCGTCTGGCGGTTGTCCCGGTTGTCCTTCCGCCGCTGCGCGAGCGGAAAGGCGATATCCCGCTTCTGGCGCGACATTTTCTGATGCACTACAGGAACCTATCAGGAAGCCCGGTGCGAGAGATCTCATCTGCGGCGATCAAGCGACTGGAGGAATGGTCGTGGCCGGGCAACGTGCGCGAGTTGGAGAGTTGCATCCATCGGTCGATCCTCCTGTGTAATCGAACTCGCCTCGAGCCCTCCGATCTGCTGCTGGAGCATGTGATCGACTTGCCGACCACCGATCAGATCCCGAATGTGGCCGACGGCTCATTTCGCGCCATGGAGAAACAACTGATCCTGGAGACGCTGGCCAAGGTCGGCGGGAATCGGATGAGGACGGCGGAAATTCTCGGCGTGAGCGTTCGAACGATTCGGAACAAGCTGCGGGACTATCGAGAAGAGGGGAAAATTTTGCCCATCGCGGGCCGAGATCTTGCCGCCTCTACGGCCTCTGTCCGGGAAAGCTCATAAGAACGCTGACTTCCGTCATGGCACGCCCTTTGCTGCTCCCTCTGTTATCGTGAGGGGCGCTGACCCTTCGGACGAAAGGATGACAGATGCAACTACTGTTCGATGAGACTTCAAGGCTGTTGGGCGAGATGATCCGGGCGGCGTCCTTACGGCACCAGGTCCTCTCCCGGAATATCGCGAATATCGATACGCCGGGCTATCGCCCGATGGAGGTGAACTTCGGCGAAGAGCTCAGGCTGGCGTCGGAGGCTGGCGACTCTCCTGCCTCCATCGTCAGGGCCACCGTGGTGGCTGATTCAGCCGCCGGCGCAGGGCGGTACGACGGCAACGGGGTCGATCTCGATCGCCAGATGGAGAAGATGGCGGAGAATGCGCTGTGGCACAATGCCATGATCCAGATCTTGAACTCACGAATGAATTTCCTACGGACCGCTGTACGGGGCGGGTAAGGAGGAAGCGATATGGGATCGATCTTCGCATCGATGGAAATCAGCGCGACGGCCTTGGCGGCCGAGCGACTCCGGATGAACCTCATCGCCGAGAACCTGGCCAATGCCGAAGTGACACACACCCCATCCGGTGGGCCATACCGCCGGAAGGGAGTTGTGCTTGGTGCGCGCGAGGCCTCCGCCTTCGAGGGGCTCTTGAATGCCGGCGCCACGCCTGGCGGCGTCGAGGTGCTGAAGATCGTCGAGAGTCAGACGCTTCCCAATCAGGTCTACAATCCGTCACACCCTGATGCCGATGCCAAGGGGTATGTCGCGATGCCCAATATCAACCCGGTGATGGAGATGGTGGATCTGGTCTCGGCGTCCCGCGCCTACGAAGCGAATGTTTCGGCGATCCAGATCGCGAAGAATATGGTGACGAAGACGCTGGAGATCGGGCGGTGAGAAGCAGCGATCAGCTATGAGCCCATCAGCTACCGCTGAAGGCTGATCACTGGTGGTTAAAGGAGTCAAAGGATGGCAAGCAATCCGATCCTGCCGGTAGGGCCGAGCCAGGGGTCGTTCGTCCCGCCTGGACCCAAAGCCGGCGTCGGTAGCGAAGGCTCGTTCGCCGGTCTCTTGCAGGAGGCTGTGGCTCAGACCAGCCAGTTGCAGCATGAGGCCGATGCCCTCGTAGAGCAGGTGGCCAAGGGACATTCCAGTGATCTCGCGACTACATTGATTACGATCGAGAAGGCCCATATCTCCTTTCAACTCATGCTCCAGGTCCGGAACAAGGTGGTTGAGGCGTACCAAGAGATCATGCGGATGCAGGTGTAGATGAGGAGGCGGGGGCGCGCGCACTGCCGTGCTACCTGACATCGGATGCCTGACGCTATCACAAAGATTGTCGAGTCGCTCAAGCAGGTATGGGCAGGGCTAGGCCTGCCCGGGCGGGCGCTGGTGGCGCTGGTGGGCGTCGGCGTTCTTGCCGCGCTTCTCTGGACCACCTTCTCTACCCACCGACCTGATATGGCCACCCTGTTCTCACAGTTGAATCCCTCCGACGCGGGCGCGATCGTCGAAGAGTTGAAAAGCGGCAAGGTGCCCTACCGGGTCGTTGATGGAGGGACCAGGATCCTGGTCCCGTCCGGCGTCGTTCACGAGACTCGGCTCCACTTGGCGACCCGCGGTTTGCCGCAAGGCGGAGGGGTGGGTTTTGAGATCTTTGATCGCACGACACTGGGGACGACCGATTTCGTCCAACGGCTGAACTATCAGCGCGCACTCCAAGGCGAGCTTGCTCGGACGATCGGACAGCTCAAGGAGGTGACGGCTGCCCGCGTCCATCTGGCCCTCCCCCAGCCTTCCGTCTTCACCGAGCAGGAAAAGCCCGCGACCGCCTCAATCGTCCTGAATCTTCGCCCCGGTGCGCGCCTGACGCCGGAGCAGGTCAGGGGGATCGTGCATCTGGTCTCGAGCTCGGTGGAGGGGCTTAATCCCGATCGAGTGACGGTAATCGATACGTCGGGGAAGTTGATTGCGAGACCGGCTGAGAACGGGCTCAGCCTGACCGGCAGCGGGCAGCTCGAGACGCAGGCGGGCGTCGAAGCCGAGTTGGAGCGCCGCGTCCGAACCATGCTTGACGAGATCCTCGGTCCGAATAAGGCTACGGTGCGAGTCGCCGCTCAGATGGACTTTACCAGTGTGGAGCGGACAGAGGAACGATTCGACCCACACGGCGTGATCAAGAGCGAACAGCGGACGACGGAGACCCAAAACAGCTCTTCGACGACGCCGGCAGCGGTGACAGGGGCCGCCTCGAACGTCCCCGGTGAGATCGCTGCGCAGCCCACGTCGGGTCAAAACACCGCCAAGTCGACCAAGGAAGCTGAGACCGTCCAGTATGATGTCAGCAAGGTCTTTGAGCGGAAGGTCTTCTCGCCGGGACAGTTGAAGCGGGTCTCAGTGGCGGTCATGGTGGACGGGCGAACCAAGGCTGTTGCGGACGGGAAGGGTGGCGAGCGGAAGGATTACGTTTCCAGGAAGCCTGAAGAGCTTGAAAAGATCAAGGTGGCCGTGAAAAACGCTGTCGGATTCAACGCGTCTCGGGGGGACGAGGTTGAGGTGGTGGAATTTCCCTTCGACACGTCGGCTATGGAAAAGGAACAGGCTCTTATGGAAGAGGCGGAGCGTAAAGCCTTCTGGTACTCATTGGCAACGCAGGCCCTGACGGCCATCGGTGTCCTCCTCGCCCTGCTCTTCGTCCTGCGTCCGCTGATCCGGGCGCTCAAGGGACGCCGTTCGCCCGCCATCGAGGCGCCGCAGGTGTTCTCGATGTCGCAGCCGAGTGCCACCGCCATCGGAGAATCACCTCAAGCTCCTGCCCTCGGTGCCGCCTCAGATGATCCGCTCAGGCAGGGGCTGATGGAACTGGCCCGTACCAGACCGAATGATGTGGCTCAACTCGTCCGGGCCTGGGTGGTGAAGAAGCCGCTATGACCACCTCCTTTGAGACACTGAGTGGCCCCCAGAAGGCCGCCGTGCTGCTGCTGACGCTCGGGGTCGAGTCCGCCGCCCAGATCTTTAAACAGCTCGAAGACGAGGAGATCGAGGCGATTACCAGCGAGATCACCCGAATGAAGAGTGTCTCCGCGAAGGCCTCGGCCGCGGTGATCGAGGAGTTCCAGCAGATGGCTCGCGCGCAGGAGTACATGTCCACCGGCGGGATCCGCTATGCGCAGGATGTCCTTGAAAAGGCCCTCGGCAAGAATAAGGCCTCGGTGATCATCGAGCGCCTCCAGGGCCTGAAGGGGGCCACCTTTTTCACCACCCTCAAGAAGGTAGACCCCCGGTTCCTGCTGGACTCGGTCCGGCAGGAGCACCCGCAAACCATCGCTGTTGTTCTCTCCCACCTGGATCCGAAGGCGTCGGCCAGCGTGCTGGGAGGCCTGCCGCAGGAGGTCAGAACGGATGTAGTCATGCGGATTGCCAACATGGACAAGACGAACCCCGAGGTGATTGGCGAGATCGAGCAGATTCTGGATCACCGTCTCTCCTCCGTGCTCAATCAGGAGGTCTCCATCAGCGGCGGGATCAAACAGGTGGCGGAGATCCTGAACTCCATGGACCGAAACAGCGAACGCGGTGTGTTTCAGGTCCTACAGGAGAGCGATCCCTCCATGGCGGACGAGATCCGTAAGCTGATGTTTACCTTCGATGATGTGGTGCTGGTGGATGACCGTGGCATCCAGCGCGTCCTCAAGGAGGTGGAGCAGAAGGAGTTGGCCCTTGCGATGAAGGCCGCCGGCCAGGAGGTAGCGGAGAAGATCTTCAAGAACATGTCGGAGCGGGCGGGCGCTCTGCTCAAGGAGGAGGTCGAGTATCTGGGGGCGGTCAAGCTCCGGGATGTGGAGTCGGCCCAGCAGAAGATTGTTGGGATCGTGCGCCGCCTCGAGGAGGCGGGCGAGATCATTGTCCAGGGGCGCGGTGGGGGTGCGGAGGAGGAGATCATTGTCTAAGATCGTCATGGCCGGAGAGGGTGGATGGGCGCCGGTCTCATTTGAAGAGTTGCCACAGGTGCCGCGCCAGGGAGCTCGAAGAGCGTCAGTGGTAGAGCGCTCCTCACTCGCATTGGGGCATGAATCGACCCGCGCGGCCGAGCGCGAGGCTGAGGCGATCTTGCTCACGGCTCGTGAGGTAGCGCAACAGATCGAACGAGAGGCCTACCGAGAGGGGCGCACGAAGGGTCAGCAAGAAGCGATGGCCGAGATGCGGCGTCGAATCGAGCCGCTGGAGGCGATGCTTCAGGAGACCTGCCGACAGGTTGAGTCTGCCCGCCAGACCGTCATCACGAATGCCGAAGGAGAGTTGATCGATCTCGCTATTGCGGTCGCGGAGCGGGTACTCCGGTCCGAGCTCGCGGCGCGTCCGGACGCGGCCGTCCCGATCGTCAGGGCCGCCTTGGAGGCTGCCGGGAGCCGGAAGGTCATGGCCGTCCGAGTCAACCCTAGCGACTACGAATTGCTGGCCGAGCATCGGGGGGAATTGCTGGGGTCGCTGGAGTCGGCCCGGCTTATCTCGGATCCCGCGATCGCGTCCGGGGGTTGCGTGGTAGAGGTCGAGAGCGGTCTCATTGACGCGCGCCTGGAGAGCCAGCTCCAGGAGGCGGCTCACCTGCTCGGGAGGGACCAGATCTCATGAGCGACGCTCGATTCGATTGGGGTCTTGAGCGTGCCCGCATGGCTAAGGCCGATCTCATTCGATCCCTTGGGAAGGTGACCAAGGTGGTCGGGCTGGTAGTGGAGGCGGTTGGGCAGGAGGCATTTATCGGTGAGTTGTGCCGCATTCGCTCGGCAGGGCGCTATGATGTCTGGGCGGAGGTGGTGGGTTTTCGCGCGGAGACCCTGCTTTTGATGCCGCTTGGTGAGATTCAGGGGATCCGCCCAGGGAGCGAGGTGGTAGCGGTCGGTCGTCCGTTCGAGGTCCCGGTGGGACACTCAATGTTGGGTCGGGTAATCAACGGGTTGGGCCGCCCCATCGACGCCAAGGCACCACTGGAGGTCGAGGCTCGTTGTTCCGTTCACCGTCATCCGCCTTCACCCATGACGCGCGCTCCTATCGCAGAGCCTCTGCCGACGGGGATCCGGGTGATCGATGGGTTGCTTACATGCGGCAAGGGACAGCGCGTAGGCATCTTCGCCGGCAGCGGCGTTGGGAAGAGCACCCTTCTTGGCATGATCGCTCGCTACACCGAGGCCGACGTCAATGTCATCGCCCTCGTGGGTGAGCGGGGACGTGAGGTCCGGGAGTTCATCACGAAGGAACTGGGGGAGGATGGACTGAAGCGCTCGGTCGTGGTGGTGGCTACCTCCAATGAGCCATCCCTGCTGCGCCGGCAGGCGGCGTATGTTGCGACGGCCATTGCCGAATATTTCCGGGATCAGGGGAAGCACGTGCTCCTGATGATGGATAGTCTTACGCGATTCGCGCTGGCTCAGCGGGAGATCGGCCTGTCGGTTGGAGAGCCCCCGACAACGCGAGGGTATCCGCCTTCGGCATTTGCCCTGTTGCCTGGGCTCCTGGAACGAGCTGGTACCGCCGATCATGGCGGGAGCATCACAGGACTCTATACGATTCTTGTCGAAGGGGACGACATGAACGAGCCGGTTGCCGATCATGCCCGGGCCATCCTGGATGGTCACATTGTTCTCACCAGGGAACTGGCCGAGCGGAATCACTACCCACCGGTCGATTTCCTCGGGAGCGTCAGTCGGTTGATGCCGGTTGTGGCGTCACGGGAGGTGAGAAGCGCGGCTGCCAGGCTCAAGGAGTTGCTCGCGGCCCATCGGCAGGCTCAGGACCTGATCAATATCGGGGCATACGTCTCCGGCAGTAGTTCGAAGGTGGATGAAGCCTTACGGCACATGGCGCAGATCGAGGGGTTCCTCCGGCAATCGCCCGACGAACGCGCGGACTTCCCCAGGACGGTGGAGCAGTTGTTGACCCTGTTTGCGCCGGAGGTCGTCGCTGAGGAGACGCCACGGCGTAAGCGGCCGGACCCCAGGTTGGAGGCGTCGTATCTGGCGGCTGCATCATTGGCTAAGACCGGATCTCCAGCGACCCAGGTGGTCGCATAGCAGAGGACGGGCAGGATGAAGCGATTTAGGTTTTCCCTTCAATCGGTTCTCGCCGTCAGGGAGGCGAAGGTGGATCAAGCGGAGGCCGAATTGGCAGAGCGGCAGCGGAGCTGCCGGGCGTTGCGCGAACGGCTGGCAAAGCTCAGAGAGGCCGAGGCGGAGGCGCTGGCTGAGTTGGCGGTGGGACAGAGCAACGCCCAATCCGGACTATCAACGTTGCCGGTCCGCCGCGCCTACCTGCTGGGCATCGGGGAGCGGATCAAGGCGCTTGAGGCGACGCTTGTCACGGAAACTGCGGAGGCGGTCAGGCTTCGGCAGGTATTGCTGGAGCGCTCCAAAGAAGAACAGGCCATCGCACACCTCAAGAAGCGGAAGATGAAAGCGTTTCACGGTGAGATCGCCAGAGAGCAACAGGCCGAGATCGATGAGGCAGCGGGCGGACGGTGGGCGACGCATAGCGTCAGAGGGTCTGTCTCATGAAGGGTCGGATCGTACAGTATGCCGGATACTTCGTGGCGATGCTGCTACTTTCCGCCTACCTCACCGGCGTCCTGCAGCATGGCATTCTCCCACGCTTCCGCCATCAGGAGGCTGTCTCTGAACATAATGAACAGTCAGCGATCAGCGATCAGCAGTCAGCTCCACAGGGGTCAGACCAGGCTCCGGCGACGGACCCCACGCCTGGAGGTCAGACTCCTTCCCCATCGCCGGAGGAGAAACCTTTGGTTCAGCCGGCGTCACAGAATCCTATGGTGAGCGTATCGAAGCCGTCAGAACAGACCGCTGTCTCGATGGGGCTGCCCTCACCGTCACCCCCAGGCGGTTCAGAGAAGCCTGTCCTAAACCGAGTTGAAGGATCGGCCGCCGCCGATCGGCAGGAGAAGCTGCTTGCAGAAAAGCGGGCGGAGTTGCTGCGGCTGGAGGAGCAGATCCGCAAGCGGAAGGAAGAGAACGCAGTCGAGGAGAAGTGGCTTGCAGAGCTGAAGGCCTCCGGCGCGAAGCTCGCAAAGGAGCGGAATGCCCGACGAGAAGCCGGGATCAAAAAGCTGGCCAAGCTATACGAGGGAATGGAACCAGAGGCTGCGGCGTCGATTTTGAGCAAGCTGGAGAAAAACATGGCGGTGGAAGTGCTCGCCTCGATGAAGGATCGACAGGCCTCGAGAGTGCTGACGGTGATGAACGGGCAAAAAGCAAGAGAACTGAGTGAGCGTCTCCAGGAGGCCAGATTGGACCAGACCGCCGGCCAGGGAAAGGCTGGTGAGGAGACGCCATGATACCGCTTGGGATCGCCGGTCAGGTTACATCTGGCGTGTTTCAAGATATTCCGGCGGAAACTGCTTCTTCGCAGGGGGTATCAGATTTCCTGTTGTTATTCGAGCAAGCAATGGGGATCAGTGCTGTAGCTCAGGCGGTCGATGGGACCGTTTCAGAAGATCTCATCGGCGTGAGCGACGCTGCTGAAGCCGTGACGACTCGGACAGTGGACCAGGGGTTATCCGGCGTCAGCGATGGAAAGGACCAGGCGGACCGCAGTATCGACCCCGCCTTGGCTATTCTCATTGCCGCACTCGGCCGGCCTCAGCAGGAAACGCAGGTCTTAGCCGTCCCCGGTCTCGACCGCGTCGTGGACCTCCCCACCTCGACCATAGTCGCAACGCCTCCAGTCGAGACCACTCTGCAGGTTGCCGCGCTGTCACCTTCGCTCTCTCCCCAGGGAGCGCGCCAGACGCCTGAGCCTGCCGACAATCTTCCGAGTACGTTATTCAGGGTGGAGCAGCCAACCGACTCACCGGCAGCCATCCCTGTCGAGATCGGGTCTCTTTTACGGATAGAAGCCGCCACCCAACAGGCTGAGGCTTCTGTCGTGACACTGCAGCCTCGGCCGTTGCCCTCAGGAACGCACGTGACGCTAGGGCCCGTCGACGCGGAGACCAGCGATCCTCGTACAGTGAGACAGCCGGTCACGCCGTTCAGAGGTGCTATGGAGGCCGTCCGGATCGAGCAGCCAGAAACCACTCCCAGCTCCGAGCCACGGGCTACCGTCGTACTGCCGCCTCCAGGAGCCAGCGTGACGCTAGGGCCCGTCGACGCGGAGACCAGCGATCCTCGTACAGTGAGACAGCCGGTCACGCCGTTCAGAGGTGCTATGGAGGCCATCCGGATCGAGCAGCCAGAAACCACTCCCAGCTCCGAGCCACGGGCTACCGTCGTACTGCCGCCTCCAGGAGCGCACGTGACGCAGGAGCCCACCGATGCCCCTTCAGATCAGCCGACCGACTCACCGACAACCATCCCCACCGAGATCGGGACGCGCCTACAGCCGGAAGAGGCTGCCATTACGGCTTCGCCCATCAAGTCGGATTCCCTCAAAGAGAACATCTCGACTCATGCGAAGCCGGACCTCCCGGAGGAGGGGGCAACGTCGAGTGTCATGCCGGGACGGGTGAACCTTTCGCCACCTCCTCGCATGACCTCAGCAACGGGGGTTCAAGACGGCACCAGCCGCTCGAATGGAGATCGGGTAATAGAACAGGTCGGCGGCCTGCCACCGATGGTGACCTCGCTAGAAGGCCATGCGAGGGCTGTAGTCGCGTCATCCGAGGAGACCGCAGGTCGCTCGTCTCTCCCTCAACACGCAGGAGCTCTGTTCTCGACGCCATCCGATTCATCGGAGGTAGTTGGGTCTGAGGTGTTCGAGGGTGAGAGATCTCCCGAACGGGTACAGATGGGACGGGCGACCAGCGACCGAGCGGCACTGCCGCAAGGATCGCCGAGGATCGAGGCCACACAAGACATGCAGCAGGACGGGTCGACCTCTGACCCGGAGGGTGGGAGTCATTCGTCTGGTCACTCGTCGTCTCCGCCTGGCGACGGGCGACAGATCGGCGCCGATTTCACGCTCGTCGCCGGGCCGAGGGTGGAGGGGCCTCGTGCAGGATCTGCCGCACCGCCCATGCATACCGGATCGCTCGTCGATCAGGTGGCTGAGCAGGTGGCTGAGGCGGCCAGAATGAGCCTGCGAAACGAGGGAGGCCAGGTGCATCTCCACCTTCATCCCAAAGCGCTCGGCGAGCTGCTGATCGATATCTCGTGGAAGGAGGGAGGGATCGTAGCAGCCATCAAGGCCCAAAGTCATATTGCGGGTGATCTGTTGGCGAGCGATCTGGGTCGCCTCAGGACCGCCCTCGACAAGCAGGGGATCCCCGTCTCCGGTCTGGGCGTCCAGGTCGGGTTGGACCTTCGCCATTGGAACTTTGAGGGGAACGGGTTTCGACCATCTCCCACCATTGAGTACGCGCGGGGGACAATCCCCTGGCGTGATCGAGGATCAGTACTGCCGAATGCTGTATCGATGAAAACGGATAGCTTGATCGATATCACTGTCTAGGAGAAAGGGGGGAGCGAAGATGATTCCCATCATTGCCGCAATGGGGATAAGCGTCCTCAGCACGCTGGCAGGGAAGGCCGTCACGGCGCTCATCGATCGGAACCTTGGTGGAAGTACGGCAGCCGATTCCGGAAAGAATTCATTCGATACGATTCTGGAGCGGAGCCAGGCCACGAAATCGGCGCGAGCGCACGCGAAGGGCCTCGACAGTCTCCCTCCCCAGGGGCTGGCGCCGACCTTTGCCGGCGGCCTTCCAAAGGATGCCTCCCTTGGTCTGCTGACGGCGCAGTTGACGAGAGAGCGATCGCTGGTCCCACTGACGGGCCTCCTCGCAACCCATCAGAGGCCGCTCAGCAACAGCGTGGCCGGGAACCAGATCGGTCGGAAGGTGTCGGCAAACGGCTCGCTTATCGACTTGCGCGGACCGGTCCCACCAACCCTTCAGTACCGCCTCCCCACCGCTGCCGCCTCGGTACAGGTCGAGGTGCGGGACCTCCAGGGAACAGTGATCAGGACGGTCCAACTCGGGCCGCAGTCCGGAGGCCTTCACCAACTTCCATTCGATGGGCGAGGGCTCGATTCCGGTCTCTACCTGTATAGGGTTATCGCCACCGATGCGGGAGGTCTGCCGATCAGTCGCGTCAGTACCGCTTCCGGGCGTGTCAATGAGGTGCGATTCGAAGGGGGTCAGGCGTTCCTGGTCGTAGGCGGCTCGCTCGTTCCGCTCATGGGCGTCTACGAGGCAAGCGGCGATCAGCCACAAGCGTTAAGCTGATAGCTGATAGTTCAAGAAGAAAGGAGGGATAATCGGTGGAGATAACCAACAGCCTCCCGAATACACAGAGCCCGCAGAGCGTAGGCGCCGCGACCAGCTCCCCGCTCGACAGAGGCCTTGGGAAGGATGCCTTCCTGAAGTTGCTGGTCGCCCAGTTACGCAATCAAGATCCGTTAAATCCGTTGAAGGGTGCCGACTTCATCGCGCAAACAGCCCAGTTCAGCTCACTGGAGCAGCTCCAGCAGATCAATACATCGCTTGCCAAGCTCTCGACTTCCTCCGCCGGAACCGACCGCGCGTCGCTGGATGCCGTCCTGGCCTCAAGCTATATCGGAAAAGTCGTTGCGGCGAACGGCGCCATCTTCGAGCAGACAGGGGCCGGCTCCGCTACGCTGCGTTATAGTCTGCCGAGTGATGCCGCGTCGGTCCAGATCCAGATCCAGGACCTTCAGGGCAATCCGGTGAGAACCCTGAGCCTCGGACCGCAGCCGCAAGGGCAAGGGCAGGTGGCCTTTGATGGGCTTGGCGACGATGGGCGTCCGCTGCCGTCAGGTCGCTACCGCTACAAGGTAACGGCGACTGATGCTGCCGGCGGGAGCATCGCGGGCGTAAACACCGTCTCCGGGCAGGTGACAAGCATCAGCTTCGAGGGGACCGAGCCGTTGCTTATGGTGAACGGAAGCCTGATCCCCTTGAACGCCGTCTCCCAGGTGTCACTCGCCTCACAGGGGTAAGTACATTGTCGGGAATCTTAACACAGGAGGGATAATCGATGAGCACATTCAGTACGGCTATCACCGGGTTAAAGGCCTATCAGACCGACTTGGGTGTCATCGGCAACAACATCGCGAACGCAAACACGACCGGCTATAAGGCAAGCCGGGCGCAATTTTCTGATCTGCTGGTTCAGACCCTCGAGGGGGCGTCGGCGCCGTCCGGGAACACCGGTGGGACCGATCCACTGCAGATCGGTGCGGGGGTCATCGTGGGCGGTGTCCAGAATATTCAGACGCAGGGGGCGATCGAGCCGACCGGTCGATCGTCCGACATCGCCATCCAGGGTGAGGGCTTCTACGTCCTGAGTAATGGGGAGAGCCAGATCTACACGCGGGTGGGTACCTTCGAGCTCGATGCCAACGGCAATCTGGTCGATTCCGGGACCGGCTTTAAGGTCCAGGGGATCAATGGTGACATCTCGATCCCGTTGGGGAGCAACGCCGCAGCGGGGACCACACAGGTCGAGCTGGCCGGCAACCTCGATGCGAATGCCGCGAATGATCCTGTGACGCCAACCGACGAATCCGCCCTTGATACGAGCTTTTTCATCATCGACTCCCTGGGAGGTAAGCACCAGGTAAACGTCACATTCTCGCTGCCGGGGTCGGCCAACACGGGTGTATGGAATTACGCGGTGACGAGTACGGATGGCACCTTCACCGGCGCCTCGGCGGGGACCGTTACCTTTGCCAGCGGCGGCAGTATTGATAGCTCCCTTACCACAGGACCCGCCTCCGCGGGAGGCATCTTTACCTTTGACCCCGGGAACGCGGCGGCCTCCGGCCAGCAGTTTAGCATCGACTTCGGTGAACTCACCGGATTTGCGGCCCTGTCGAACGTCTCCATGAAGCGGCAGGACGGCGTGCCGCCAGGCAGCCTCAGCTCCTTTAATGTCGGCAGTGACGGCAAGGTCAATGGGATCTTCAGCAATGGGCTGGTGAAGGAGGTCGACACGCTGAAGCTCGCCAGTTTCTCGAACCCATCCGGCCTGCTGCGACTCGCCAACGGACAGTTCGCGGAGACCCCGAACTCCGGTGTGGCACAATTCGGCGCTGCCGGCACCGGTGGGAGGGGGACGATTGTCGCAGGGGCCCTGGAGCAATCGAATGTTGACTTGGGGACCGAACTGGTCAATCTGATCATCGCCCAGCGAGGCTACGAAGCGAACGCCCAAGTGATCTCCATAGCCAATCAGATTCAACAGACGACTCTCAACCTGTTGCGGTAGTAGGGCGAAACGCAGGGTATAGGGTGTAGGGTATAGGGTGTCGTATGCCGCTGGTCACTGTTAGACGAGAAGTCCCGCCGGGGAGCCTCAGGGTCCTGTACCTGCTGGCCGATCAGACGGGGTGCGGGTGGTATCGGTGCCTCATGCCTGGGATCTACCTGCGCAACCTCTACGGGGTCGATGCGAGGGCCGCCACCTCCTTGAGCGATGCGGTGAGGGCCTTCGCGTGGGACGCCGATATCCTGGTATTTCAGCGGCAGCTCTCTGACAGTACGCTGGACTTCCTACATGAGCAGAAGGCGATGGGCAAGAAGATCGTCTATGAGCTCGACGATGACTTCTGGCACCTTCCGGTCAAGAACCCGGCCTACCGGTATTATCAGGCCGATGGATTGGCGAGGCTTGCCAGATTTATCCGGGAGGCCGACGTGGTAACGGTCTCCACGGAACCGCTCCGACAAGTCGTCGGGGCGATGCATGACCGTGTCGTCGTACTCCCGAACGCGGTCGATCCCGATCTCGCTGAGACGATCGCCGCATCACGTCGGCGAGACCAGGCCCGCACTACTGCGATGGTGAGGATCGGCTGGTCGGGATCGAATTTCCACGAGGGTGATCTCGACTGCGCGATCGACGCTCTCATCATGATGGCCAAGCGTCCCGATGTGCAATTGGTCTTTGCCGGATGGGTACCGGAGCGGGTCAGGCGTGAGGTCCCCGCAGGCCGGCTCGAGACGCATCCGTTCGTTCCCACCAACAACTACTACCATGGCTTAGCGGCCCTCCGGCTGGATATCGGTGTGGCGCCGCTCCGCGAGAATCGTTTCAATGAGGCAAAGAGCAACCTGAAATATCTCGAATACAGCATGTTCGGGGTGCCAACCGTGGCTTCTCCCATCTATCCATACGCCACCACCATCACCGATGGAGAGGACGGCGTCCTGGTCAAAAAGAATCGGTACCAAGAATGGCTGAGACAGTTGACGAGACTGGTGGAGGACAGAGCGGAGCGAGAGCGGCTGGCGCGCAACGCCTCTGCGACGGTCAGGGAGAGATTCCATCTCAAGACCTCCGTCCGAGGGTGGTTGGATCTTTACAGTAGTCTTCAGCGCGGATCGGTTAGCACGGCGTTCCTCACGCCTCGAGTGGCGGCGTCCATGAGCCACTCTTCTCAAGGCGCTCGATTAGCCGCGGTCTGATGAGGGTTGAGCGGTTATGGATGAGGGATCGACACCTAGCAATGGTCAAGCTGAGCAGAATTAATGGCGCAGAGGTAACGGTGAATGCCGAACTGATCGAAACCATTGAGGCGACCCCTGATACGATCGTCTCGCTGACCACCGGGAAAAAACTCATGGTTGTGGAAAGCGTCGACCATGTCATCGAGAAGGTCATGGCCTATCGGCGTGCACTCGCAACGCCCCTTCGTTGATGCGGAGGACGGGAGAAGCAAAAAGTGGCTCAAGACGCGGAAATTGATATTCCAGAGATTGGAAAGCCGGAATCGTCCGGCGGGGAGGAAAAGAAAGCCTCGGCCGCAGGCGGCGGGAAGCTCAAGGCTATCGCCATTCAGGCAGGGATCTTCATGGCGCTGACCGGTGCCGCCTTCGGCGTCAACCTGTATGTGTTAAAGCCGATGCTGGTCGTGAGCGGGAAGGAACAGGCGAAGGAGCCGCCCGCCAAGCCCAAGACGGAGCGTCATGCGGGCAAGATCCTCCTCCTTGATCCCGCCATTGTCAACATCGCCGGGACGAATGGACGTCGCTATCTGAAAGTCACCGTCCAGATCGAGATCCCGGAAGAAGAGAAGCTGGTCAAAGAGGTCGAAGCGCGCAAACCCCTCCTCAGCGATCGACTGATCCAGATACTCGCCCGCAAGCCGTTAGAAGAGGTGACGAGCGCGGGAAGTCTGGAGATCCTGAAACGACAGATCGCGGATCAGTTCGGCAAGGAGCTGGGGGCCGATCGGCTGCAAGATGTCTACCTCACCGAGTTCGTGATCCAGTAGGGACTGTTTCCTCCTCGCAATACGTATTTCGCATCCCACGCTCTCTCGCCTCACTCGCCGGCGCGGCCAATTTCTTTCCATCCGGTCAAATTTCATCACCTCTGCTATCTCGTTGCCGGCGCGTGGTTCCAGGCGCCGGCGCTATTTAGGTGGTGAGGTATTGGTCGGAGCGCGAGGTGAGAGAAGGCGCCGTTCCTCATCGGCCTGTCGAAAATCGCCCCATCTGCCATGAAATCGTTCCGTCGGTTCTGGCATCACACTTGCTACACATCTAATTCGTCTATTCATGATGAGGATGACTATCGATGAATGAGATCCTGAGCCAAGAAGAAATCGATTCGTTGTTGTTAGCCGCGGCAAAGAGCGCTCCTCCGCCGGCCGCCTCGCCCTCCCAGATCAAACGTCAATACATCCGATACGATTTTCGCCGGCCCAATCGGATCTCCAAGGAGCAACTCCAGGCTCTTCAGATGCTTCACGACCGCTTCACGAAACAAATGGGGGTTTCTCTCACCCCTCTCTTGAGGACGTTTGTTGAAATCCGGCCTACCCTGGTGGAACAGATGACCTACGCGGAATATATCGCATCGGTTACCTATCCTGCCTGCCTGGGCATCTTCGGAATGACGCCACTGAAGGGTGGGGCCGTCGTCGAGTTCCAGCCGCGCCTGATCTTTTATATTATCGATCGGATCCTCGGGGGCGCCGGACGTTCGCCCAATGTGGCGCGGGAATTCACCGAGATCGAGCGAGCGCTGGTCTCGAAGCTGCTCAAGCGCATCCTGGAGGACCTCCGGAGCGCCTGGACCCGCGTCAGCCCATTCCAGTTCGATCTGCTGAACCTGGAGGTCAACCCGGGCTTCCTCCAGCTCACGGCGCCGACCGACATGGTGATCTTCATCGGCTTCGACGTGAAGATTGGCGAGGTCGAAGGGACGATGAACCTCTGTTTCCCCTTCTCCACGCTGGAGCCAGTCATCCCGAATCTCTCGCTGAGACGATGGATCGCCGGGCACCGAGAGGAAGAGGATCAGAGTGGGTCTACTGAGATCACCCAGGCCATGCCGGCCATCGGTCTCAAAGTTCGGGCATTGCTCGGGTCGATCCCCCTGAGCATCCATGAACTGAGTGCTCTCAAGCCGGGCGACATCATGCGCCTGGAGGTAGGATCTCATTCGCTCGGCGTGCTTGAAGTAGAGGGGGTGCCGAAATACGTAGTAAAGATCGGTATGTCGCACAGGAAGAGGGCTGTGCAGATTGTGGCGGACCTATCAGAGGGGGGGTCGATTCATGCCGCACACCACTGATCAGCGAGACTACGTGGCGTCTCCATCCGAAATGGGGAGAGTGTCTACGGCATTGGAGCAGCAGGGGGGGTTGCTCTTCGAGGCGGTCTCTAAGGTCTGCTCGGCGCTCTGCGGCCAGACAGTGCGGCTCACGCTCGATCGGATCGTCCAGGGATCGCCCTCGACGTTGCCCTCTCTTTTGCCTGGACCATGGGTCGGCATGGCGATGCAAGCCACCCAGGGTCTCTCCGGTACGCAGCTCTTAGTCTGGAAGGAGGCCGACGCTGTAGCCATCGCGCAACTCATCCTGGGAGAGCAGCCGGTGTTGCGGCCTGGAGTATCTCCCGATCAGCTCGACGCGCTCTCGGAAACCGCGAACCAGATCAGCGGCGCCATCGGCACCGCCATGCGGGCTGCGTGGGGGAAACCGGTAGGCTTCGGAGAGGGGATCGTGTCGGCGCTGGCCGACGCAGAGGCATGCCGCGCGATGTTTCGCGAGGAGGCGCCGGCCCCGTTTCTCTGTGTGGCCAATGTGATGCGTGAAGGGGCGACGCCAAGCCAGGTGGCGCTGGTCGTCTGCCCCTCTCTGCTCGCGGGATTGGAAAAATCCCAGCCCGACAACAACGCTTCGGTTGCGAAGGAGGATACAGTGTCTGCAACATCTGCCTCAGTTCACGTGCCGTTCGTTCCCCTGACCGGAGGGGAACGGACCGGCTCCAGCAACGGCATCGACATGCTGCTCGATGTGAATCTTCAGGTGAGCGTAGAACTCGGCCGGACCAGGCTTCAGATTCGAGACATTCTCCAGCTCGGTCCGGGATCGATCGTGGAACTGGATAAACAGGCCGGTGAAGCGGTGGACATCCTTGTGAACGATAAGCCGATCGCCAAGGGTGAGGTGATCATCATCGACGAGAATTTTGGGGTGAGGCTCACCAGCATTACGAGTGTGGCCGATCGGATCAAGAACCTGCGGTAAAAAGGGACAGGGTCCAACATGGGTTCTCACGGAAGGGAGCGGACGATGCTCAAGGCAGGTCTATGGGCGGCGACAGTGCTCTGGCTCATTGCGGTGACGCCATGCGGCGGGAGCGCCGAGCCCACGCAGGGGGTGGGAGTGACCGAGCCGGCGCCGGCCTCCTCCTCACAGCAGCTCGATCTGTCGAGCTATAGCGATCCTCAAAGCCCGCTGCCGGGCGCCGGCATCACCTCGCAAATCTTTACGGCGCTCGGGGCCGTGCTGGGTCTGATGGCCCTTGGGGTCTACCTGTATAAACGGGTCACGCTGCGTGGGCCGCGCGGCGCCCACCAGAACGGGACCATCCGGGTCCTGAGCCGAACCTATCTAGGCCCGAAGGAGTCGCTCTGCCTCGTGCAGGTGGGGAACGACGTCTTACTCCTTGGCCAAACCAGCTCGGGGATCACACTGCTCCATACGCTGGAGCCGATTACTGCTGCTACCGCCTCGGGTACGAGGGATGGTGAGGAGGCGATCGGCTCGCTGGGACAGCCCGAGCATCGCCGGCCGTCCGGATTTGCGCGGGAGCGTTCAACGGCGTTGGCCGGACTCGAGAGCCGCCTGAGGCGGCTGAACAAGCTCTGGGGAACGGAGGTCTCGGACTAATGGGGATCGGACTGCTTGTCGCGTCGCCGCTGCTTGCCGCAGGGCCCTCGTTTGTTCCCCTCCCGCAGCTTCCATTGGTCTCGGGTATCGCGGGGGGCGCCGAGCCTACTACGGCCGTACAGATCGTCATCCTGCTGACCCTGCTGGCCATGGCGCCTGCGCTGGTCATCATGCTGACCTCCTTCTCCAGGATCATTATCGTCCTCTCCTTCCTGCGGACGGCCATGGGAACCCAGCAGATGCCGCCCAACCAGGTTCTGGTCGGGTTGACGCTGTTTCTCACCTTTTTCGTCATGGCGCCGGTGGGTGGACAGATCAACCGGGAGGCCCTCCAGCCATACCTCAGCCGGCAGCTTTCCCAGGAGACGGCCCTCGAGCGAGCGCTGCAGCCGCTTCGAGAGTTCATGTTCAAGCAGACGCGTGAGCGGGACCTGGCCCTTATGGTCCACTTGGCGCGGATGGAGCGCCCGAAGGACCGTGCGGCAGTCCCGACGCACGTCTTGGTTCCGGCCTATGCCATCAGCGAGCTTCGGACCGCCTTCCAGATTGGGTTCGTCCTGTTTATTCCGTTCCTGGTCATCGACATGGTCGTCTCAAGCGTCCTTATCTCGATGGGGATGCTGTTCCTGCCCCCGCCGGTTATTTCGTTTCCATTCAAACTCCTGCTGTTTGTCCTCGCCGATGGGTGGCACCTGGTGGTGCGCTCGCTGGTGATGGGATTTCAGTGAGGCGGCAAGTGAGGAGCATTCACCGCACACGGAGGATCGGATGAATACGCAGGTGGTACTCGATCTGGGCTCTCAGGCCCTTCAGCTCATCCTACTCCTGTCGGCGCCCATCCTCGTTGCCGGTCTTGTCGTGGGGCTGCTGGTGAGCGTTCTGCAGGCCGTCACCTCGATCCAGGAGGCGACGCTCGCCTTTGTCCCGAAGATCGTGGTGGTCTTCGTGGCCCTGATTATCTTTTTACCCTGGATGATAAAGACGATGCTTTCGTTTACCACGTCGCTGCTCATCAATCTGCCGCTGTATGGGCGATAGGAAACCCATGGATTGGGCTCAGCGGTGCGTGGCCTCAGGAGCATGACCGTGGATTCGGTGCTGTTGTCCACCTGGAATCTGCCGTTGTTTCTGCTGATCCTCTTTCGCCTTGGAGGGCTTCTGCTCTCAGCGCCGATCTTTGGGGGTAGCCATCTCCCCATCCCCTTCAAGGTCGGCATAGCTCTCACCCTCGCCCTGAGCCTCTACCCATTGCTCCGGACGAGCGCGCTCCCCGGGCACCTGTCTCCACACGTCTCCAGCGGGCAGGGGATAGAGCCGTTTTCGCTGTTCCTGAGCATCGTGGGGGAGGTGACGGTGGGGGTGGTGATCGGGCTCGCAGCGCGCTTCCTATTCGTGGGGGTCAGCCTCGCGGGGGAACTGAGCGGGATACAGATGGGCCTCGGCATCGCGAACGTCGTCGATCCGCAGTTCCCGCAGCATGCCTCTGTGGTGGCGCAGTTCATGGAGATCATCACCGTTCTCACCTTCCTGATGCTCCAGGGGCACCATGCCCTCCTGGAGGCCATCTGGGCGAGCTTCGAGTCGATCCCCCCCGGGACGTTCTCCGGGGCGGCGGCCGCGGGGGCCGCCTCGGTCTTGGTCTCGCTCTTCGGCAAAAGCCTGGTCCTGGCCGTCAAACTTTCTTCACCGATCATGGTGGCCGTGCTCCTGACGAACGTTGCCATCGGCCTGTTGGCGCGGGTGGTGCCGCAATTGAATTTCTTCGCCTTTGGCCTCTCCTTCACCCTCGTCGTCGGCCTCATGGCCTTGCTCGTTTCTCTACCGCTGCTCACGCACCTGATCGAGGTGAGCACCGGCCAGGTCCGTCTGGAACTGTTCACACTGTTGCGGAGTCTCTCCCATGCCGTCAGGTGATGCCACGGAACGGACCGAATCGGCGACGAGTAAACGGCGCCAGGAGGCGAGGCAGCGGGGCCAGGTTGCCCGCAGCCAGGAGGTGAACTCAGCCCTTCTGTTGCTCAGCGGCACCCTGGTCTTCTATCTGCTCGGCGGCCCGTTGCTCAGCGGCCTGGTGGAGCTTATGCGTCTTCATCTCGGGCATCTCGGCGGGGAGTTTACACCCACACAGGTCCATCGCGTTATCCTTGCTACGTCGCTTCGCACGGGGATGATGCTTGCGCCCTTCATGGGCGCGCTGGTCCTGGTCGCGTACGTGTCGAACGTTGCGCAGGTCGGCTTTATGACGAATTCGACGGCCTTGTCGTTCAAGTGGGAACGGTTGAACCCGGCGACAGGCATGAAGCGACTCTTCGCGCCGGGGCGGATGCTCACGGAAACAGTCAAGTCTCTTCTCAAGTTCGCCCTTGTCGGCTTCCTCGTTTATCGGACGATCAGCGCCCACCTGTCGGAGATCCCTCTGCTTGTGGATATGACGCCGATCCAGACGATGACCTGGGTCGGGCAGCTCTGCTTTCAGCTTGCGCTCCGGGTCAGTCTGGCTTTTCTCACGTTGGCCGCCCTGGACTATGGCTACCAGCGATGGCAGTTCGAAAAATCCCTCAGAATGACGCGGGGAGAGGTGAAGGATGAGATGAAACAGGCTGAGGGCGACCCCGCCATCAAGGGGCGGATCAAGAGTATGGCGCGACAGGCGGCCATGCACCGGATGATGGCGGACGTCCCAAAGGCGGATGTGGTAGTGATCAACCCGATCCACTTCGCCGTCGCGATGCGGTACGATTCGACTTCGATGGAGGCCCCGACCGTGGTGGCGAAGGGCGCCAGGCTGGTAGCCGAACGGATTGTGGCGACGGCCAAGGCCCACGGGGTCCCGATCGTTGAGGATGTCCCATTGGCCCGCGCGCTCTATAAGGGCGTGTCGATCGGCCAGCAAATCCCGATTCACCTGTACAAGGTGGTGGCGGAGATCCTGGCCTACGTCTATCAGATGAGCGGGACGCGAAAGGCGGCTCAATGAATAAGGTGCAGGCTGCGCGTCCTTCACCGCTCTTGCAGGGCGATGTTGTGGTGGCCCTGGCCAGCATCGGCGTTCTCTTGGCGATGCTGGTCCCGATTCCCCCGCTTCTCCTCGACCTCTTGCTCGCTCTCAATATTACGCTCGCGCTGCTGATCTTCGTCATCTCGCTGTACATCCTCCGCCCCCTTGACCTATCGGTCTTTCCGTCGCTCCTGCTGGTTCTGACGCTGTTCCGACTTTCGTTGAATGTCGCCTCAACGCGCCTCGTCTTACTGCACGGCAGCGAAGGCCCAAGCGCCGCAGGCCGCATCATCAATGCCTTCGGGAGCTTCGTGGTGGGCGGCAGCTACATCGTGGGGGCCGTCGTATTCGCCATCCTGGCGGTGATTCAGTTTATGGTAATCACAAAGGGCGCGGGGCGGATCGCTGAGGTGGCCGCTCGCTTCACCCTCGACGCCATGCCGGGGAAGCAGTTGTCGATCGACGCCGAGCTGAATGCCGGCTTGGTCAGCGAGCCGGAGGCCAGAGCTCGCAGATTGGAGATCTCGCGGGAGGCCGACTTCTATGGGGCCATGGACGGCGCCAGTAAGTTCGTCCGAGGGGATGCGATCGCCAGCATAATCATCATTACCATCAACATTCTGGGGGGCCTCGCCATCGGCATCCTGCAGAATGGGATGGATCTGATGGGGGCGCTACAGACCTACACGCTGCTCACCGTTGGTGACGGCCTAGTGACGCAGATTCCTGCTCTGGCTATCTCTACCGCTGCGGGCATCGTCATGACGCGTGCCGCATCGGAGGTAGAGCTCAGTTCTACGCTGGGCCGTCAGATGCTTTTCTACCCGAAACCGCTCGGTATTACGGCGGGCGTGCTCTTGTTCGTTGGCTTGATTCCTGGGATGCCGTTCTTTCCGTTCTTCGCGGTAGCGGCCCTCATGGGCACAATGGCCTATTCCAGGGTGAAGGCACCGCCGTCGGCGCCTGGGCGGAGAGCCGGGGAGGGCGGAGAGGAGGCCCCTGCTGCGGCCTCAGGTCCAGAAAAGGTGGAGCAGCTCTTACCGCTGGACTTGCTGACGCTGGAGGTGGGGTACGGGTTGATTCCGTTGGTAGATGCGAGCCAGGGAGGGGACCTTCTGGACCGGGTCAAACTGATCCGACGCCAATTCGCCCTCGACATGGGGTTCGTCGTCCCGCCCATCAGGATCCGGGACAATCTCTCGCTTCGGCCTAACGGCTACAGCGTCAAGATGAAAGGATTGGAGGTTGCCCAGGGGGAGGTCATGGTCGGACATTTCCTCGCGATGGATCCTGGAACGGCCCAGGAGCCTGTGGAGGGGCTCGAGACGCGGGAGCCGACCTTCGGTCTACCGGCTAGGTGGATCAGCACCGCGCTCAAGGAGCGCGCTCAGATCCTTGGGTACACGGTCGTCGACCCCTCGTCGGTTGTGGCTACCCATCTGTCGGAGGTGATCCGGCAGGAGGCCCGAGAACTGCTGGGTCGACAGGAGGTGCAGGCGCTTCTGGATCACCTGAAGCAGAGCCATCCGGCCCTGGTGGATGGCGTCATCCCCGCCCAACTCTCGCTGGGCGCGGTGCAGCGGGTCTTGCAAGGACTACTGACGGAGGGGGCCTCGATCCGGGACCTTCCGACGATTATTGAGGCGCTCGCCGATTACGCTCCATTCACGAAAGACCCGATCCTGCTGACCGAGCATGCGCGGCAGGCCCTGGCAAAATCAATCTGCCGATCGCTCGTCGCGCCTGACGGAACCTTGGCGGTACTCACGCTCGGGCCATCCATGGAACAGACAATGTCCGAGGCGGTCATCCAGAATGAGCAGGAGAGCTATCTGGCCTTGGAGCCAAGGCTTGCGCAGAAGGTCGTCGAGGCGATTGCTCAGGGGGTGGAGCGGTGCCTCCCGCTCCAGGGACAGCCGGTCTTCCTCTGCACCGCCGCGGTTCGCCCGCATCTGCGGCGTCTGATCGAACGGTATCTGCCTCAGGTGGTGGTGTTGTCATATAACGAGATCGGACCTCGCGTCTCGGTTAAGGTCTTGAGGACGGTGGAGCTCAGCGATGCATCTTAAGCGATTCCGCGCAGCCACGATGGACGAGGCCCTGCGACAGGTCCGAGAGGAGTTGGGCCCAGAGGCCGTGATCCTCCATACCAAGAGCATTCCGCGGGACGGGCTGACGCCGTTCGGCAAGTATCAGACTGTGGAGGTGGTCGCCGCCCTCGACGACGATCCGCCAGGCCAAGGGCCAAGGGCCAAGGGCCAAGGGCGAGGCGCGAGGTACGCCCCCCCATCCATCCCTCCCACGCACCCGGAGGGTACCCGGGGGGAGGGGCAGGGAGGGGGTGCGAAGGGCGTAGGGCCCATGCCCACTGGAGGCGCCCTGGAGCCTGCCACGCTGCATAGGGAGATCGCCCAGCTCAAGGCGATGGTGTCCGGTCTGCTCGGACGGGGGCACCTGCCACCTGATCTGCCCGACGCGCTCGGTCAGATATACTGGTCGCTACTGGCCCAGGAGGTGGATGAGGGCGTAGCCCGTCGATGGATCGTCTGTGTGCGGGACAAGCTGCGAGCCCAGGCGTCAGCCGCCACGACATCATCGTCAGCCTCGCTCGCAGAGGTCCTGGCCCAGGAGATCATGCGGGCATGGACCCCACGGATGGGCAATGGGCAGCGGCGGGTAGTGGCGCTTGTCGGGCCGACGGGCGTCGGCAAGACTACTACCATCGCTAAACTGGCGGCGGGATGCCACTTCCGTGAGGGAAAAAAGGTCTCACTGATTACGACCGATACCTATCGGATCGCCGGAGCCCAGCAACTCAAGAACTATGCCGACCTGATCGGACTGCCCTATTGCGTGGCGCCGCTTCCGGATGACCTTTCCCGGGCGCTTGCGGCGGAGCGGGACGCCGATGTGGTCTTCGTCGATACCGTCGGGAGGAGCGCGCGGCGGCAGGACCAACTGGAGGAACTGGCGGCCTACGTCCGTGGGTACGACGGCTGCGAGGTGCACCTGGTCTTGAGCGCCACCACGAAACGGGCCGATCTCTTACAGGCCATCGAGGGGTACAGGCCCCTCAGTTTCAGCTCCATTATTGCGACCAAGATCGACGAAACATCTACCGTAGGGCCGGTACTCGAGGCTGCGCTGGTAGCGGCCACCCCCATTTCCTATCTCACGACGGGGCAGGAGGTGCCGGACGACATCGAGGAGGCCAACCCGTTACGGCTGGCGTGGCGTCTCGTCGGGGCGCCGGAGGGCGGAAGGGAGGGATGAGGCAGGTGCAGGATCAGGCGTCGAAGCTTCGCCACGCAGCGGCCACAACCACGAACGGATTCCGGACGATTGCGATTACGAGCGGAAAGGGGGGTGTGGGGAAGACATCCTTGGCTGTGAATCTCGGCCTGTTGATGGCGGGAAATGGTCAGCGGGTGGCCCTTCTCGATGGCGATATGGGCCTTGCGAACGTTGATGTGCTGCTGGGGATGACGCCGAAGTTTACGCTCCGCCATGTCGTCGAGGGACAAAAGGAGCTCACCGAGATCATGCTCCGTGGGCCGAATGGCCTGTATGTGATCCCGGCGAGCCGGGGGGTCGAGGCGATGGCCCACCTCCCTGTGGCAGGGCGGGCCAGGCTTCTTGGGCGGCTCGAACAACTGGAGGGATTGATCGATATCCTCCTGATCGACACCGCGGCGGGGATCTCGCCCAACGTCCTCAGCCTGATCCTGGCGGCCGACGAGGCGATCGTCGTGACCGTCCCAGAACCTACCGCCATCACCGATGCGTACGCGATCATCAAGGTCCTGTCGCGCCATCGCGCCGATCTGCGCGCGGGTATCCTGATGAATATGGTGGAGGGAGTCTCCCAGGCCGAGGAGGTATTTGATCAGTTGCGGCGGATCATCCGGCACTTTCTCAAGCTGGAGGTCCGATTCACGGGCCATGTCCTTCGAGACGAATGCGTCGGACGAGCGGTCTGTGAGCAGAAGCCGTTCTCGGTCTGCTTCCCCTACGCGAGAGCCTCACGCTCGCTGCACGAGCTGGCTAAGTCGCTCGCAGCGCCGAGTCAGTTCGCGCCACACCCGGAACCCTTTTGGGGTCGGATGATTCACTTGGCGGCGCAGTTGTGAGGCGTCCTCTGCGCCCCACCGAAAGAGTGGACGGATCAATGGAGATTACGCGGGAACACTGGAGAGAATACCGGCGTACGAAAGATCCCCGGCTGAGAGATCTGCTGGTTACGGCGAACATCTCCCTTGTGCGTCAGGTCGCCGGGCGGCTGTCACTGCAACTACCGTCGTGTGTTGAGGTTGGCGAGCTGGAGAGCGCCGGCGCGATCGGTCTCTTGAGTGCCGTCGAGCATTATGACCCGGAACAGCCGGCGGAGTTTGCCACCTATGCCCAGCACCGAATCCGTGGGGCCATCCTGGACGATCTCCGGTCACAGGATTTTGCTCCCCGCTCACTTCGGATGAAGGCACGGGAAATTGAACAGACGCTGTCTCAATTGGAGGCCACCCTTGGACGAGAGCCGACAGATAGTGAGGTGGCGAGCGCGCTCGGAATTGAGCGGGACGCCTACTGGCGGCAACTCGGCGAGATCCGGGGCATGGTCCTGGTGTCTCTCGATGAACCGGGCACAGAGGCGGACGGATCAGAGTCCAATCGACTCATGCGGGAACTCCCGGACCCGACGCCTCGAGATCCCTTCATTGCGGCAGCCTCCAAGGAGCGGGTGCGGCTCCTGGGCGAGATCATTGAGGGGCTACCGACTCAGGAGCGGATGGTTCTGACCCTGTACTATGTTGAGGAACTGACCATGAAAGAGATCGGACGGGTACTCGAGGTGTCGGAATCGCGCGTCTCACAGATCCACACCTCCGCTATTCTCCGGATGCGGGCCAGGCTCCTTCGGGTCAAGCTCAAGCGGGATGACCTGATCACGGAGGAGAGCGCGGCCTTCACCCTGCGAGAGTTGGTGCTGGCCATCTTCTTGAGCCTGGGTTTACTGGTTGGAGGATGCGCGGCGCCGGCCGGCAGACCACCGCTCCAACCGGTCGTCATTCCCCGAGAGGGTCGGACCGTTGTCGTGCCGGCGCTGGCGCCCATGGAGGATCGTCCGTTGGTCGAGGCGGTTGCCAGACTGTTTGTCCTCGAGCTCTCACACTCCGGAATTGACGTCCGAGGACCGGACTGGTTGCGGGAGGAGGCTCGCGCCCGTGGATGGGATACGTCCCTTTCGTCCATCGGGGAAGGGGTATTCCTCCGGGATGGAGACGCGAAATCCCCGGTACTCGATTGGGACGCCTTGGGGGTGAGGCGGGCCCTAGTCGTCAATCTGTATGGCGTTGATCAGCATTGGGAGGGAACGACCAGGGTGACGAGAGTCGGGGTGGAGGCCAGGCTCATCGCCCTGCCGTCCGGAGTTCTGCTGTGGGCCGGGAAGATCGCGCCGGGAAGCGCGGGGACGGCCGGATGGTCGTTCGAGCACGCGACCCGTATCGCGGTGCGGAGGCTGGCCGAGAGTCTACGGTGACCTGTCTGCGTGTAACGCCCAGGCAGGGACGGGGTAGGTGATGGACGGTCTGTCGAAGGTCAGCGAGCCGTTGCCGGATGTCGCTGTGGCGGAGCAGGCAAGAGAAGGACGCTGGCAGGCCAGTAGCCGGCCGAAAGGGGCTGCGCGGCGCAGACCGAAAAAGGGAGAGCCGGGGTGGGGGACGGCATCAGACGACAGGAGGGACTCTCACGCGGAAGAGGACGGCGGTTCGCCGCCGCAAACCGACCCCGATAAGGAGACTCCGGCCGACCAGGAGGTATCTGGAGCGTGCTATGGGCGGGACAAAGCCATCGCGCCGACCCTGCCGTCAAAGGGTCGGCTTATTGATATCGCGGTCTGAATGGTGATGAGAGGAGGGGGAGATGATCGAATGGGGTGTATCTGCTGTGAAGGACTTGGATACCTACTTCGCCACTCTCGGGACGCAGGAGGCGGCCATCATCGGTTCGCTGATCGTGTCTCTGGCAAGCCTCTGCCTGCTGCTTGTACTGCTGCGGCGACGATCAAAGGGGACGACTGTTAAGCCGGCGGTGAGCGATGTGGAACCACCCGAAGGAGGCCCGCAGGCCGTAAGCGAGGTGACCGCTGCTCAGGGGGAACTCCGTGAGATGATCCGGGAGTTTTCCACGCTGGCAGAGCAGGTACTGCGGGTGCTCGACCGAGAACAGGTGGCGGCAAGGCTGCCCGCTGCGGGAGGAACCGCTCTTCAGCTTCTCGATCTTGGGCTTACGCCGACTGAAGCGGCTCGGGCGACCGGGATGAGTGTGGGAGAGGTGGCGTTGTTGATGAACCTGCATCGGATGAAAGCTGCAAAGGATGGCCTCACGGTGATGCCGACCTGCGACGCAGGGGACCTGCCGAATCACGTTCGAGAAGGAAATGGGGGGTCCGGCCATGGGAAGGTCGAGGTAGCTCACACATGAGAGTAGAGGAGCGAAAACAGGTCGACGCGACAGCGGTGTCGAATCCTGGGGGCGCCGGTCCGGATGTGGGATGGCCGAGGCCGACCTTTTCGCGCGTACTGGCCGAGGCCGATGATCGGTGGCGCGTTTCCGGATCCGCTGCGGGCATCACGAGTCCGGGAGGACGACGGACCGTCCGCGCAGTCCGCCAAGGGGATACTCTCTCACAGATCGTCGAAGGGGTCTTGCGGCAGGCCGGTATCCGTGTCAGTCCTCCTGCCATCTATCGAGCGGTCGAGGAGGTAGCCAGGGTCAATCGAATTACGAATCCGGATCGCATCCGTCCTGGCCAGGCGATCGATCTGTCCGCCCTCACCCCCAGCGCGAATCCGAACGAGCGGGATGTCGGGCTCAGTGACGATGGAGCGGCGGCGGAGGCGGGCGTATCCGCCGGCAGTATCGTGCACGGCCTGAAGGCCTTCATGCAATCTCTTGCGGGCCGAGTTACGTCCTCGTTCGGCCACAGGGCTGATCCGATGACCGGATCGAGAGCCTTCCACGCCGGCGTGGATATCAAGTTGCCGACCGGCTCCTTCATCTATCCGGCCTTGCCGGGCCGGGTCATCTTCAGCGGTCAGACTCTCGGCTACGGTAACCTGGTTATCCTGGCGCATGCGGGCGGATTCACGACATCCTATGGCCATAACTCCTCTAACCTGATTCCTGCCGGGGTAGTCGTGGAGAAGGAGGTGCCGATCGCCATCGTAGGGGCGACCGGGAGGGCGACAGGACCGCATCTTCATTTTGAAGTGCGAAGGGAAGGGCAGCCGATCAATCCGGCAACATTGACGTCCGAGTAGGGGGTTTCGATGCGGGAGAGAATCAGGAAGGGTCTTAAGGTGACGATCGACTTCGCCGACTGCCCCGTCTCGATGGTCGGCACGATTCTGCACGTCGATGTGCAGACGCTGGTCGTATCTCTGGCGTCTGAGGAGAACCAGGGCAAGTCGGCGGGATCCTTGACCACAGCACGGGACGTGCGCGTGTCGGCGACAGTGGAAGATGCCATCTATCGATTTACCTCCACGCTTCTCCGCTCGTCAGGCCTTCTCTTCTACCTTACCCCTCCTGGCGAGGTGCAAAGGCATCAGCGGAGAGAGCACGTCAGACAGCCGTGCCTACTCGATGTAGAGTTCGTCATGTCAAGAGGCAATGGTGCTCAGGCGCCGCGCAAGCGAGCGACGGCAGTGAACATCAGTTGTGGCGGTTTGCTCTTGGTGTGCGAGGGGCGAATGGAGGTCGGGGATGCCGTCGATGTCTCGGTAATATTCTCTCGCGACGAGCCTCCCCTGCAGACCGCCGTACAGGTCGTCCGGACAGAGCAATCTGTCCGATCCGGACGGGATTTACGCAGGGTCGCGCTCCGTGTGACTGATCTGAAGCGAGCCGACGAGAAGCGGCTGACTCAGTTCATCACGAAGTTGCAGACAAAGCGACGACTGGTATAGTCCCGATGGGGTGCTACTGCAGGTCTCTCTCTGAGTGAGAGAGCCATCTTTCCTCAGCCGCACGACTGCACACATCACTGCATAATCAGCCGTGACATTGTCTTGAACTACCTCGGGCGGCGCTTATGGGCGGGAGGACTGACCGGGACCACTGGACAGTCGCTTCTTGGCGTTGACCCGGTAGACGAAGGCCAGCACCTCGGCCACGACGGCGTAGAGCTCAGGCGGGATTGCTTCGCCGATGTCGAGCCTGGAGAGGACCTCCACCAGGTCAGGATCCTGTTTGATGTAGATGCCGTGCGCTTTGGCGAGTTCGATGATCTTCTCAGCGACTTGCCCGCGGCCCGAGGCGATCACCTCTGGCGCCGAGTCCTTGGGCGGTTCGTACTTCAGGGCAACGGCCTTCTGCACGGCAGCCCCCCTAGACCTGGATGTCGATCTTGAAGAGAGGTGGCATGGGCTCTCGGTTCGATCGCGTATTGAGTCTGGTGGCAATGAGGGCGCGAATGGAATCCACAGTGTAACCGGAAATGTGAAGGCGCTCCCGCAACTCGAGCGAGGACTCCTGAAACAGGCCAATCGTCTCGTCGTTCGAGCATTCAATGCGGCACCGCAGGTGCTTCCGGTACAGATCCACGTGGACATCGACCGGTCCAAGGTGACTCATCTGTAACAGAAAGGCGAGGTGCGCGTTTTCCGGGTCTACCCGCTTTGTGTGGCCTCGTCGCTGGTAGTAGATCCGGACCTCGGCGGTGTCGGTCGTATCTTGACCAGCAGCGGCTATCGGCAGATTGAAGACGTAGTACCCCTGGGGCTGGGTAGGCGGTGGCATACCGGCATTACTCAACTGTTCCGCCTCCACCATCGTGATCATCTCGTGGATGGCTCCGCCGAGTTCTCGGAGCAGGGGTGCGAGACGATGGTGGGCGGGCAGCTCATCTGAGGCCTGAGTCAATACGTCGTTCATCGAGGCGAGCTGCTGGCGGAAGTCGGAGGCTATTTCTGAAGGGTGCTGCCGCCTCAACGCGGGTGACGCCTGGTGCGGCTCCTCCGAAAGAAGCCTTGCAGGGGGAGCGGGAGCGGTCGCTTCCTGTTCCAATACAAGAGAATGGGTCGATTGAGGGGATTCTGCGGTGAGAAGCGCCTCTCCAGCAGGAAGGTCGGCGGTGGAGGTCATAGTCTTAACCGGATCTGGCCGTAGATCGAGCGGCGCCAGATCAGGGCCTTCGTTTGAGGGTAGCCTTGATAGCTCAATGATGATTTCCTCTTTGGCTGGTGCAGTGGATGGCTGCACCGCCTGCTCTCTCAGGGTATGCATACTTTCTTCGAGGAGCCGCGCGAGGCGGTTCTCCGTTGGCATAGCGATCTGATTGAGTACCTGTTTGACCAGCGCGGCAAAAGCCTGACCCTGGACTTGGTCTGGTACGAGGAGAGGCAGCTCATGAAGGAGTTGGCACGCAAGGGCCAGCATATCCCTGGGCAGTATGGCAGCCTCACCGCCTGGCTCTATCTGTTCTGCATGTAGCAGCAACTCTACTAACTGAGTCACGAGAGCCTGCACTCGGGCGCCAAGGTTATTCGGTTGCAGCAGTGCGCCCTTTGCCAGCTCCATGCTCTCGTGTGTGACGGGCAACTCTTTGAGCATGAGGAAGATTGCCGCCTCGATGTCGTCTGCTTGAGGCGCCTCAATGAACGGGAGCGCGTTGCGTGCCGCCGATACGATCGTATTCGTGATGGGGAGCGAATTGCGGAGAAGCGCGCGAGCGATCAGCAGGTTCGTGCGGTCGGGGAGAAGGTGCTGTGTGGACAGCAAATCACTCAGCTCCTGATCGGCGATACGGCGGAGTCCCGGCGCCTCCTCTTCAATCTTTGAGGCCACATGCAAAGCGACTCGGTCAGGTCGGACTTCGCGTACCACAAGGTTCAAGACCTGCCCGACCTGTAGCGGCAGGAGGCTTTCTGCTGCGATCTGCTCCCCCAGCATGGAGATTACTACCTGACTGCCACGTACCGCGAGTACGCGCCCCTGAAGCGCCTGATCCAGGTTGAGTCGCTTCAGTAAGGAACTGCCCTGGTTCAGGGGCGGAGTGAGAGTCGGGATATGAGCAAGCAGCGATGAGCCAATCCTAGCGGTCACGCAGGCTCCTTCTGGGTAAGTCCCGCGAGGGCGTGAAAACGAGCGGGTAGCAGCCCTTGCGCTGCTAAGCGTAATGGGTCGCTAGGCCGCCCCGATATGCCGTATATTCGTTATCGGCAAGGCATGGCTCAACTTGAAGGAAAAGTACAGTGCAAAGCAGAGAGCGAAGAGCGCTTGCGCAAAGCTATTGCTTTAGCAGAAGGCTATGGTGATTGTGATGTTTTTGTGCTAGAAGTATACAATGTCATAGGGCAAAGCCGGTATTGACGATAGTAGAGCTTAACTTGAAAGTGTCAGTAATCGCGGGTTGTCTCTGCTATCATGCTATATGGAGTTTCTCGTGCCAAAGGTCTACGAAACCTTTATTCGGTCCGCCCGCCGCCTCCACCATGTCGGATACTTGTTCTGGATTGTGATCATGTCACTCACAACGGCCGTCGAGTGCGCGTTGGTTAAGCCGCCGGTTCGCGGCGGACAATAGCGAAGGAAGGGGATGGCGCGTGGCGAAGCGCATCAAGGTCCAGATCGGCACTGAGGCTGTTGACGGGGTCGATCTCGATTTTCGGACACTGCGCGAGGAGTGGAATGAGTACGAGACCGAGGACGGTAGCCGGATCCGTGTGAAGCTGGTGGTCAGTGAGATCATCCGCACGGACCAATACGATACCCAGACAGATCAGCCGCTCTATGTTGTCCGGTCCGGGAACATCGTGGTCACGAAAGCCCCTGACGAGTTGAAAGAGAAGCTACGCCGGCGCCAGTCCGGATAGCGCGGGAACGACCTTGCCGGGGTGGCGGAACTGGGAGACGCTCGGGACTTAAAATCCTGCGGGCTTCGGCCTATGCGGGTTCGACTCCCGCCCCCGGCACCAACGATTTCAATGGATTGCACAGTTCCTCCCATGTGACCCCCATTACCTAGTTTTGTTCGATGCCAGTAAGTTGTCACCATGTAATTACCTCCGTTTTCCTCCGGTCGAGGGTTTTATGATCAGAGACATGGATAATAGCCCGAAGAGACCCAGCAGGGCTGGAGTGAAAAGAATCAGAAACCCTGGCCCCATTCGCCATTTTCCTGTGATTGGGTCGTATTCAAAGCAGCGGAAAATAGTTTCTTTTCCGGGAAGGGGATAGGAGGGAATAAATTCTCCCTGCATTTCTCTCAGCACCTCTGCAAGCCTTGCAGTCTTCTGAAAACCTACAAGAATTCTCAGGACATATCCATTCCGATCAATACCGGCAACCATCGCCGGATGATCAAATCCTCCGATTTCTTTGCGCCATTCAAAGTGAAATCCCATACTGTCGGCAAGGGCTGCTATATCTTTCGTCACGCCAAACATCCAGTTGTCTGGTCGGGGTACATCCAGGATCTTCCCCAATCTCACCATATCCTCTACAGTATCCCGAGGATCAAGGTTGAGGACCAGAACGCGATATCCATCTATCTGAATTTTTTGCAGTTCCTTCTGCAGATATTGGAGATACGGGTAGCAAATGGTCGGACATCTGGTGTAGACGAAAGTGAGAAGCACAGGGTTTCTCGTGTAAATCTCAGAAAGATGGATCTCCTCATGAGCGGTCTTTATCAGGGCATTCGGCATCTTGCGAAAGACATATCGATTCTCTTCGGGCAGTTCCGGTTGCGCAAAGGCGGAAGCCGCTAAAAGAGGTATGAGAATCAGCGAGAAAAGGCTCTGGCGCATCGCTTTGACGCTCCGAAGAAAAAGAAGGCTATCCCCAGTAAATACAGTACAGCGAAGCCCGCGGCAGCTTTCGCCAGTGTTGTGCCCATGGACAGATCGGGCGGATAGAGATTGAATCTTCTGGGGATGGAGAACGTTCCCGAAAGATAAAACATGCTCACAAATCCCCAACCTCCCAATAAGAGCAACGCAAAGATGCTCCTCGATAATCCGACAGAGAAGGGTGTACCGGACACCTTCTCAGCGAACCAGACGACAAAGGCGAGATTGAAGAAGATCTGACCCAGCAGGTTATAGGTATGAAAGTGGGCGGGAACCCACTGGGTATTGTGAAGAACAAAATTGTTGACGATCGTCGCATCTAATACGGCTGCCACCCCCCCTATCGCCCAACCGAGTACGCCATAAAAGTAGAGGAGAGAGGCCAGATTCCATTTCATCGAGTTCCGGTAGGTGTAGGCGAGTACGCTGAAGATCGTGATCACAGCCGCAGGGATAGGCGCAAGGAACGAGGCGATCTGACCGATGAATTGAAATCCGGTCGGCTGGACAAAATCCATATACAAATGGTGAAAGTAGGCGAACATCACGATAAGAAAGGTTGCATTCCAGGATAATGCCACATACCATGTGGTCTTCCATTTCGCGCGATGGCCGAATTCCGGATAGAGCTCGTATAGCACCGCTACCGCCAAATACAGCATTTCATTCACCAGCGTATGTCCAAATATAAACGTCAAATTCTTCATCAGGAGTGCATCGTTTTTGAACCACCCCAGATACTCACCAAAGTACAGGCTCAGCAGGGTCACCCCGGCAAGCAGGCAAATAAAAATACCGATCAGCGTCGCGGTGAGAACGACAATGAACGGTGGGACCTCCGGTTCTTTTCTCCCGCGGAGGTAATGCCAGGCCAGAGCCTGGGGCAATGAATATTTCCGCAAGATGCCGATCAGCATGGAAATGGTCCAGACCAGCCACCCAACCCCCAGTACCCCGATGCTGACGAGAAAGAGCGGCGTTGCCCAGCTCTCCCATGTCTTGTAAAAGGGAAGGGGATAGAGGAAATACCATCCGGCAGCAAATTTCCCGATGAAGGTCGCAATGATCAGCAAGACCACCCCTATCAGTGTCAGGATATAGGCGATGATGTTTCCGACCAACGGTGAAGCCGAGTGTTTGTTCAGTAGGTAGTTGTTGCTTGCCATGCCAAAAACGAACCAGAGACCCGCCATACCCAGGCCATGGAGGGTGAGAAATGAGAAAAAACGGTCCGCCGGTACGGTAATCACCCCTCCCTGATTGGCACGCATGAAGATTCCGAGGAGGATCAGAATGGGAAATAAAGTGAGACCGGTATAGATCCACAAGGCGGTCATGCGAGAATTTGCTTGCTCCATTTCGTCTTCTCCTTATCGTACCTCAAAACTCGTGCGCATAATAAAATGGGCGATACCGCAGTATTCCAGGCAAAGGACATTGTATGTACCAGGCTTTTCAAACCGGATACGCAAGCGGTTGACGTAACCCGGCATCGCCTGAACCTGAGCGATGATGGTATGTTCCGGGTCGTAAATGCCAAAGCCATGATTCACATCCCGGCTGGTGACTCGGAACTCTACCAAGGCCCCTGCAGGTAGAACGGTGCCGCCTGAAGCTTCGGCGGAGGTCTTTTCCCTGTCGAGCGATTCATCCGAAAGGGTAAACGCGAACTGCTGTGCCGTCACAACGATGATTTTTTCCGGCCGTTCCTGGACAAAAAGCAGATAGGGAGAGCGTGGAAGGGTGAAAAAGAACACCACACCAAGAATAATACCAAGCATGAGAAACCAGAGACCCCGATAGCGATTGACCCGCGCAGGTGCAATGTCGTTCGTTTTTTTTGTGCTGAAAAACACCATCTGAAAGACCAGCACAAGTGCACCGCTCACAATCAGAAAGCTGATCAAAACAAGGACCTGCTGCGTCATACCTGTCTCCTGGCGTGGAACAATGTTAGAGGCCGTCTCAACAGTTGCTTTCCCTCATGGGCGGAGACTTGATACCTTCGGGTAGGAAGGTTAGCAGTGCTCACAACAACCCCGCGCACAGAAAGTGCCCGCTTCATAAAAAGGGTAATCCGAATCACCGCACAGGGCAAGGTGAAAAAGCTGGGCCTAAATCGCATTTCTCCTTGACAGTGGGATCAAAGCACGGTATCACGCGAACAGTGGACTTGAGGCAACGTCATGGACGATGAACGATATATCTGCATTGCGCTAAGGAATGCTCAGGACACGCTGGCCGACGATATTCGGCAGGCGCTGACCGCTCCCAGGAAGTGGCTTCCCTGCAAGTACTTCTACGATCCCGCCGGGAACGCCCTATTCGAGCAGATCTGTGAGCTGCCCGAGTACTACCTGACGCGGGCGGAGACCGCTATTCTCAACAGCCATGCCGCGACAATCATCGAACGCTGCCCCTCGGACCTCACGCTGGTCGAACTGGGCAGCGGCAGTTCCACGAAGAGCCGATATCTGATCGAGTCATGCCTGGCTCGGCAGCAGGATCTCACCTACTATGCGGTTGATATCTCACCCACTGGATTGGAGAATGGAACGCGACAGCTATTGGACAACTACGCGCGTCTGAGGGTTGTGGGGGTGGCGGCCGAATTTGCCGATGGGCTTGGCTATCTTACCACACACGCAAGCGGACCTCGATTGGTCGCGTTTCTGGGATCCACCATCGGCAACTTCACGGAAGAAGAGATCGCCTGGTTTTTCACGATGCTCCGTTGCCATCTTCGCCCAATGGACCGGCTCCTGCTTGGCGTTGACCTGATCAAAGACCTTGCCGTCCTGGAAGCGGCCTACGATGATGCCCAGGGCGTGACCGCACAGTTTAATCTCAACATTCTGGTACGACTCAACCGGGAGTTGTCCGCCGATTTCGATTTGGCCGCATTTCAGCATCGGGCGGTATGGAATCACGAACGCAGCCGAATAGAGATGAACCTGGTCAGTATGCGCAATCAACGCGTCAGAATCGCCGACCTGAACCTTGACATCGATTTTCGCCAGGGCGAAACGATCCACACAGAAAACTGCTACAAGTACTCCAAGTCGGGAATGGAATCGCTGCTTACGCGCCACGGATTTCAGATTCTTGGTCGTTTTACCGATCCTCGGGATCAATTTTGTCTTTTCCTGGCCTCTTGATTATCCCCCACACGATGGTTCCGACCCCTTTTTCCTCCCAGCCATGAACGACCTGGTCGCGATTGAGTTTGACCACGTGTACTACCGAGCCCCCGGCGGCGCGGTCATTCTTGATGATGTCAGCTTCAGCGTGAAGCGCGGCGAGGTGCTCGTTCTTGTGGGCCGTAGCGGCGTCGGCAAGACAACTATTCTGCGGCTGATCAATCGCCTTCTCGTGCCGAGCGCGGGTGAGGTCCGGGTCGAGGGTCGGGCGACACCCGAGTGGGACCCGATCGCCTTGCGCCGCCGGACCGGCTATGTACTGCAGGAGGTCGGCCTGTTCCTGCACATGACGATCGGCCGCAACATCGGGGTCGTCCCACGCCTGAACGGGTGGCCGGAGCCCCGCATCCATGCGCGCTGCCAGGAACTGCTGGAGCTTGTTGGGCTTGATCCATCAACCTTTGAAGGACGGTTTCCCCACGAGCTCTCAGGCGGACAACGCCAACGAGTAGGGTTCGCGAGGGCGCTGGCCGCTGATCCCCCCATAATCCTGATGGACGAGCCGTTCGGTGCGCTCGATCCGCTCACGCGAGCCGAGCTGCATCACGAGTTCCACCGCATTCAGGATCAGCTCCGCAAGACCGTCGTCATGGTATCGCACGACATGGGTGAAGCCTTTGCACTCGCCACCAAGCTGGGGGTCCTGGATCAGGGGCGCCTCGTGGCGCTTGATACTCCGGAGGCCATCGCCCGCGCCGCCGATCCGAGGATCCGGTTGTTCCTCAACGCCATGCCGCCAGTACCGGTCATCGCCCGTGATACTGATTAACTTCTGGATCGCCCATCGGGCCGACATGCTGGGCGCGATTGCTCAGCATCTGCTGCTTACGCTGGTTGCGACCGTCGCGGCGATCGCTATCGCGGTCCCGCTCGGGATCGTGGCGGCGCGACGCCCTCGACTGGGCGCGGTGCTGCTGACTTTCGCCAATATCGCTCAGACGGTGCCCAGTCTCGCTATGTTCGGATTCCTGGTGGCGCTGCCGCTGATTGGGGGAGTCGGCGCCCGCAGTGCCCTCATCGTGCTTATCCTCTATGCGCTACTGCCGGTCATGCGCAACACGGTCGCCGGTATCCAGGGGATCGATCGGGCGGCTCGGGATGCGGGTGTGGCTCTTGGGATGACACCGCAACAGTTGCTGCTGCAGGTCGAGTTGCCGCTGGCGATGCCGACGATGGTAGCGGGGGTGCGGGTGGCCGCGGTGGTCGGCGTGGGCGCCGCCACGATTGCCGCCGCCATCGGCGCCGGAGGGCTCGGCGACTATATCTTCCGGGGTCTCTCCATGACCGAGCCGACCCTGATCCTGGCGGGCGCGGTGCCGGCTGCGCTCCTCGCCCTTACGGTGGACGCCTCACTCGGATGGCTCGAGCGCGCCATGACACCGGGGGCTGCCCAATCGCGGCGCGTGACGGCCCGGGCCCTGACAGCCGTCGGGATCGTCCTGGCACTGATCGTGACGGGTAGCTTCGCCATCTCTGGGCGCTGGGGCTCTCGAGTCATCATCGGGTCGAAAAATTTTTCCGAACAGGTCATCCTCGGCGAGCTCTTGGCCCAGGTGATCGAGCGGACAACCGATCTCAGGGTTGAGCGTCGTCTCAATCTCGGCGGCACGTTCATCGCCGATCAGGCGCTCCGCTCCGGCGCCATCGACGCCTACGTCGAGTACACGGGAACGGCTCTGACCGCGATCTTTCATCAACCGGTGGCTCGGGATCATGCGGATGTGCTCGCGCGCGTCACTGCAGCGTATACGGAGACCGGTCGCACAGTCCTGTCGCCCCTCGGCTTCAATAATACCTTCGCGATCCTCATTCGAGCCGCCGAGGCGCGGCGACTCAACCTCAAAACAATCAGCGATGCGGCGCCGCATACGCCAAGCTGGAAGGCCGCCTTCGGATACGAATTCCTGGAACGCGAGGACGGCTACAAAGGACTGGTACAGACCTACAGGCTGCGATTTAGTGAGACGCCGCATGTGATGGATCTGACGCTGAGCTACCGCGCGCTTGCCGGCGGCTCTGTCGATCTGATCGCCGGCGAGGCGACCAGTGGGCTGATCAAGGGGCTCGATCTGTACATGCTCGAGGATGACCGGCACTATTTCCCGCCCTACCACGCCATTCCCGTCGTCCGAACAGAAACGCTGGCAGCTCACCCGGAGCTTCGAACGGCAATCGAGCGATTAGCAGGACGGATCTCGGAGAAGGTGATGCGACAGATGAACTACGATGTGGATGTCGGCCACCGCGATGCCGCAGTCGTCGCGCGGGAGTTCCTTGACCGACTTGGGTTACAATCGCCGGCCCGGTGAGGAATAGGTCTCGGCACCATCGATGCCGATCTCCGTTCTCTCCTGTAACCCGAGACGGTGGTTCGCGCAGTCATCTTCCTTTGAAAAAATAGGTCATGTGGTTTTGTCCGGCCAGGGGCAGAGGTGGCGGACTGGGCAGTGGGGGCAGTCGGGTCGCTTGGCGGTGCAGACGGCCCGGCCGTGGAAGACGAGCAGGTGGGTGAGGAGGGTCCACTTCTCCTTTGGGATGATCCGGCAGAGCTGAGCTTCGATCTCATCCGGCTTGTCGCTGGCGGCCAGGCCGAGGCGGTTGGCTACCCGCGTGACATGGGTGTCCACCGCAATCCCCTCGGTAATGCCGAAGGCGTTGCCCAGAACGATGTTGGCGGTCTTGCGCCACACGCCTGACAGCGTAATCAACTCATTCATCGTCTGCGGCACCTGCCCGCCGAACTCCTCGACCAGCTTCTTGCAGCAGCCAATGATATTCCTGGCCTTGTTGCGGTAAAAGCCCGTCGATCGGATCGCCTCCTCCAGCTCCACCGGCTCGGCATCGGCAAACGACTTCGGCGTTGGATACTGTTTAAACAGCCCCTTCGTGACTTGATTGACACGCTCGTCGGTACATTGGGCGGCCAGGATCGTGGCGATCAACAATTGAAACGGATTCTTGAAATCCAGCGTCACGTGGGAACCAGGGTAGGTTTGCTCAAGGACGACCACGATCTGCTTGGCTTTGGCGGGGGTAGCAGTACGGATATCGCTTTTTTGCGGCTTCGACTTGATCACCCTGCTGTCTCCCGAGGAGTGCCGCTGAGATCCAAGGACCCGATCAGATCAGTGACGCGGCTAACCTTGTGGCGGACGAGATACGCCTCGATGCCATCGATGATTCGCTCGGCGCTGCTCGGCGAGGTGAAGTTGGCGGTCCCGACTGCGACGGCGGTCGCACCGGCGATCAGGAACTCCAGCGCATCGTCGGCCGTCATGATCCCGCCCATCCCGATCAGCGGCAGCTTGACCGTTCGGGCGACCTCCCACACCATTCGGACAGCGATTGGCCGGATGGCGGGGCCGGAGAGCCCGCCGGTCACATTGCCGAGCTTCGGCCGCCGACTTCGCACGTCGATGGCCATACCGATCAGCGTGTTGATGAGGGAGAACGCATCAGCCCCGCCATCCGCCAGTGCCCTTGCCATCTCAGCAACATCAGTGACGTTCGGGGAGAGCTTCGGAATAAGTGGGAGTCGAGTGGCCTGTCGCACACACGCGACCAGCTTGTTGGCCAGTATGGCATTGCAGCCGAAGACCAGGCCGTCGGCTACATTGGGGCATGAGATGTTCAACTCGATCCCGCTGATTCCCTCCTGATCGCTCAGCCTCTTCGCCAGTTCAACGTAGTCCTCGATCGACTCGCCGGCGATATTAACGATGATCGGGGGGCCCAACTTCCTGAGGTAGGGCAGTTTCTCCTCGATGAAGGCTTGCAGACCAACGTTCTGAAGACCAATGGCATTGAGCATCCCGGCCGGGGTCTCGACGATCCGTGGAGGCTGGGCCCCGGCTCGTGGACGCAGCGTGATGGTCTTGACGACGATGGCCCCCAGACGTGAGAGGTCCAGGAAAGGCTCAAACTCCTGAGCATAGCCAAACGTCCCGGAGGCAGTCATCACCGGATTTTGCATCGCAATTCCCGCGACGGTCACGCTCAGATCCGGCTGTTTGGCGCGGCTCACCACAGATTTCACGGTTTCATGCCCCGCACGGGCGCACGCAGTGCGCCCCTACATGCGCCCGCGTCCGTTCCTTTTCGACGGCTGCCCGGTAGCATTTTTGGAGATGTTGCGTCACAGGGCCAGGACTGCCGGTACTGATCTTGCTGCCATCAACGAAGATAAGCGGCATGATCTCCTTCAGGGAACCGGTCAGGAACGCTTCGTCAGTCACGAGGAGATCGTTGAGATGAACCGGGGCTTCGCTGACCCTCAGACCATCTTTCTTAGCCAGCTCGATAATCACATCCCGGGTAATTCCTGGCAAGAGTCCAGAGCTTAAAGGAGGGGTTGTCAATACCCCTTTCGAGAATGAGAACAGGTTACTCGTGGCTCCCTCGACGACGCAGTCATCGTGATCGACAAACAGGGCCTCCTGAGCCCCTTCACGGCGCGCTTGGGCCATTGCCAGCATGTTATAGAGGTAGTCGAGCGACTTGATCTGAAGCGGGTTGAATGGGCTTCCCCAGTGAACCGTGATCACGCCGATTCCGACCTGTTGACGTTCGGCGATTCCCGCGTCCAGGGGCCTGGCAACCAGCAGCAATGTGGGCGAGGAGGGGGCATCAGAAGGCAGGAGGGAACCGAGCACGTCCGGGCCTCTCGTCACCGTCAGCCGCAAAGAGGCATCAACAGCCTGAAGGCGATTGCGCCGGAGCAGCTTACTCATCACCTGCCGCCACTCACCCACGTCACCTTTGAACGGAATCCCGATCTGATCGGCGCCCTTCTTGAGGCGAGCAAGGTGGCATTCGAGGCTAAAGACCCACCCGGCATATGCTCGAATCGTTTCGAAGAGGCCGTCGCCATACGAGAACCCTCGGTCGAACGCTGACACCTTTGCCCGCTCAGCCTGCACGTAGCGCCCGTTCAGATAGACAACGGCCATCCGCTTCCTTTACCTCCCAAAGCCAGCGCCGACGCCGAGGGTCCGAAAGAAGGTTTCGGCCTTTAATAACGTCTCCTCGTACTCCCGTGCCGGTGAGGAATCAGCCACGATTCCGCCGCCGGTCTGGAAATAGATCCGTCCGCCTGTTACGATGGCCGTTCGAATAGCGATGTTCAACTCCATCGCGCCGGAGAACCCGATGAACCCGATCGCCCCGGTGTAGAGGCCACGAGCCGTCGGCTCCACCTCGTCGATCACCTCCATCGCGCGGATCTTGGGGGCTCCGGTGATAGAGCCGCCAGGAAATGTGGCCCGCAGACAGTCGATCGGATCTGTCCCCTCCTCGAGGATGCCTGCCACGGTTGAGACCATATGGTGGAGGGTGTGATAGGTTTCGATCGTCTCGAATTGCTCCACATGCACGGAACCGACCTGACATATCCTGCCCAGATCGTTCCGCTCTAAGTCCACGATCATGACATGCTCGGCGCGCTCCTTGGGATCGCGGCGCAATTGACCAATGATGCGCGCATCCTCCTCTACCGTCATCCCGCGAGGGCGTGTCCCCTTGATTGGACAAGTCGAGATCCGGTTCCCTTCCACCAGCAGGAACCGTTCCGGGGAGTTGGACAGCACCTGAAAGGGACCACAGTGCAGATACGCCCCAAAGGACGCAGGGAAGCGGCTCCGCAGGCGCCGGTAGAGGGCCCAGGGGTCACCCGAGAAGTAAGCGGCGAAGCGCTGCGAGATGTTGGCCTGATAGATGTCGCCCGCCGCGATGTACTCTAGCACCGCCTCCAGCGCCTTGAAGTAGTGCGTCTTTGACATGTTGCTTTCAAGGGGGGCCTCGGTATGCGGTAACTCGGGCGGCACGCTACCGGCGAGCCGGGCCCGTCGAATCAGGTCAAGGCCTTCCTGTAACCGCTTCCGAGCCCTTTGCTCCCGCTCGGCGCCTGGGGGGAGCGGTAAGCCGGATGAGGTGACGAGAAGCTGGCCCGTTCCCGGTTCGAACCAGAAGAGGAGGTCGTAAAAATGGATCACGCAGTCCGGCAGCCCAAGGTCGTCCACCGCCACAGCCGGCACTGTTTCGAGATGGTGTCGGAGATCGTACCCAAAGTAGCCGATGGCGCCGGCGCCTGGAAATTCCCGGATAGGCGCGGTGTCACCAAATTGCTGGAGAAGCGTCTGAAGGTGCCGGAAGGGATCACCGGTGAGTCGGCGTAGCTCACCCTGGAGCGAGATGGTAATTTCCTGTCCTTTCGCCGAGAAGGTAAGGAACGGATCATAGCCGAAGCACGTAGCCCGCCAGCGATTGACAGCCCAAGGGTCAGCATCCAGGAGGCTGGAGCCTGGCCGGGCGGCGACCAGACCGAAAAGATCCGTGAGGACCGGCGGATTCGGAACTTCCTCTGTGAGGAGGTCGAAAGAGTGGTGTGGAACGCGAGGAGCGGGAATAGAAGACGACGGGGTCATAGGGGTTATCTCTGATGGGACCAGAGGATGTCACGGGCGTCGAAGACCGGTCCGTCCTTGCAGACGAGGCGGTAGGTCCGATCTTGTCCGCCCCCCTTCACCGGTACGACGCAGCCCATGCAGGCTCCGAAGCCGCAGGCCATGCTCGCTTCCAGGGAAGCCTGGTATGGCAGCTCATATTTTTCGGCAAGCGACGCAAGGGCCGCCAGCATAGGATACGGGCCGCAGGCATAAATACTGGTGTCGGGTGTCGGGTGTCGGGTGTGAAGATACTGCTCCAGCAGCTCGGTCACCAACCCTTTCTGACCCGCACTGCCGTCTTCTGTGGTCACGTGAATCTTTGCGCCGGCCCGCCTAAAATCGGCGGTACACAGCAGATCAGCCTTCGATCTCCCGCCGAGAAAGACGGTCATCTTCGTTCCGCGTGATGTCCGGCGCGCAGCCAGCGCCTCGGCAAGGGCAGCGATGGGAGGGGCGCCGATTCCACCGGCAATCAAGAAAATGTCTGTGACGGAACGTGGAACCTCAAAGCCGTTCCCCAGGGGCCCGAGGACGCGGAGCGACCTCCCTGGCCGCATCGCCGCCAAGAGTGTCGTCCCGCGACCACACACCTTGTAGAGGATCTCCACCTGGGCTGTGCCCAGTTTTGGGTTCGCGAAAGAGCCTTTTTGAACTTGAAACTTTACACCTTGAACTTTGAACTGGCTTGCGCACCTGATACTCATCGGCCGAGGCAGCAGCGGATCGCGTCCATCGGGCCATCCGAGCATGAGAAATTGACCAGGGCGGAATCGAGCCAGGTGTCGAGGGCCAACCAGACGCATCGAAAAGTACTCCGGCGCGATCTGCCGATTGGCTACCACCTCAACTTGGACCTCAGATGCCGCCGCCATTCCCCGCACCTCTCAACATCGGACCCCACACTCCCCACCTAGGGCAGCCGCAAGGGGCTGCCCCTACGCGCACCCAACATCTGAGTGATACTCCTGCAGTGCCTTGACCCTCAACTGCCCATGCTGCATTGCCTGGATCGCTTCCACCGCTGCGTGCGCCGCGGCCATCGTGGTAAAGTAGGGAATGCCCATGGTAACCGCTGTCCGTCGGATGGAGTACGAGTCGAGGCGCGCATGGTGGCCCTCCGGCGTATTAATGACCAGGCCGATCTCGCCATTCTTCATCTTATCGACGATGTGTGGGCGTACGCCGTCGATGACCTTGGCCACTGGCTCCACGGTCACGCCCCCGCCTTGTAACACGGCCGCGGTCCCGGCCGTCGCTACAAGGTGAAAGCCCAGTTCCGCGAGCCGTCGCGCCAGGGGCACAATATGAGATTTGTCGTTGCCCCGCACGCTCAGGAAGACCGTTCCCTCCAGGGGGAGGGCACCACTCGCTCCCACCTGTGACTTGGCAAAGGCCAGCCCGAATTCGCGATCGATCCCCATGACCTCACCGGTCGATTTCATCTCCGGCCCCAAGAGGACATCGACCCCAGGAAACTTGACAAAAGGCAGGACCGCCTCCTTGACCGCCACATGGCGAAGCGCAGGCTCTTCGGTAAAGCCCAGCTCCTTGAGGCTGATTCCAGCCATGACCTTGGCCGCCAGCTTGGCCAACGGGACGCCGATCGCCTTGCTGACGAATGGGACGGTCCGCGAGGCGCGGGGGTTCACCTCCAGGACATAGACCACATGGTCTTTGATCGCAAACTGGATGTTGATCAGGCCAACGACCCCAAGCTCCAGCGCCATGGCCTTTGTCTGGACCCGGATCTGATCGAGCAATGACTGTGGCACCGACCGGGGTGGCAGAGAGCAGGCCGAGTCGCCGGAGTGAACTCCCGCCGCTTCGATATGCTCCATGATCCCACCGATTACAACCTCCTGGCCGTCGCACAGGGCATCCACATCCATCTCGATGGCGTCCTCCAGGAACTTATCGACCAGTACGGGGTGATCCAACGAGGCCTGCACTGCACGCGTCATGTACTCCTGGAGACTCGATTCGTTATACACGATCTCCATCGCACGGCCACCGAGAACATATGAGGGTCGCACCAAGACCGGATACCCGATCTGCTGCGCGGTTCGAAGCGCCTCGCTTACCGAGACGGCGGTCCCATTTGGCGGCTGATTCAGGCCAAGACGCTGCAGCATCTGCTTGAATCGCTCCCGGTCCTCGGCTCGGTCGATAGCGTCTGGCGGAGTTCCCAGGATCTTCACGCCAGCCTGCTCTAGCGGGATGGCGAGTTTCAGTGGAGTCTGCCCACCGAATTGGACGATCACTCCCTCTGGCCGCTCCCGCTCCGCAATGTTCAGGACATCCTCCAGGCAGAGCGGCTCGAAGTACAGGCGATCGGAGGTGTCGTAATCCGTCGAGACCGTCTCCGGGTTGCAATTGACCATGATCGTCTCATAGCCGATCTCCTTCAAGGCAAAGGCTGCGTGGACGCAACAGTAGTCGAACTCAATCCCCTGACCGATCCGATTCGGGCCGGAACCCAGAATCATGATCTTCCGGCGGCCGGTCGGATTGGCCTCGCACTCCTGCTCGTACGTCGAGTAGAGGTACGGCGTATGGGCTACGAACTCGGCGCCACAGGTATCCACCATCTTGAAGGTGGCCTCAATCCCCATCCGCTTCCTGGCATCCCGGACGGTGGAGGCCTGCGAGCCGACAAGCTCGGCCAGTCGGCGGTCTGAAAAACCCAGGGCTTTGGCCTCGCGCATCATTGGAGCCGTCAAGAGGCGGAGCAGTGTCGGCCCACGACGACGCCCACCGAGGCCGATCAATCGGTCCTCAAAGTCTACGATCTCCTTGATGTTTTCGAGGAACCAGGGATCAATGGACGTGAGCCGATGAATCTCCTGCACCGTCATCCCCAAGCGGAGCGCGTCGGCAAGATAGAAGACCCGCTCCCAATTGGCGATGCAGAGGCGGTCTCGGACCAGCTTCAGGTCGATATCGCTCATCTCTGCACCCCGTACGACCTTACCCTTGAAGATCCGGCTCTCGAGCCCATACCTATCGATCTCGAGCGAGCGGATCACCTTCTGCAAAGCCTCCTTAAAGGTCCTACCGATCGCCATCGCCTCCCCAACCGATTTCATTTGCGTCGTCAGGGTCTCGTCCGCGCCGGCAAACTTCTCAAACGAGAATCGAGGGAACTTGACGACGCAGTAATCGATGGTCGGTTCAAAGCAGGCTGTCGTCTCCTTCGTGATATCGTTGCTGATCTCATCCAGGGTGTAGCCGACGGCCAGCTTGGCAGCGATCTTCGCGATGGGAAACCCGGTGGCCTTACTGGCCAATGCCGAGGATCGAGAGACTCTCGGATTCATTTCAATCGCCAACATCCGCCCATTCTCGGGATTGACGGCGAACTGGATATTGCTGCCGCCCGTCTCGACGCCAATCTCCCGGATGATAGCAATGGAGGCGTCCCGCATAAGCTGATACTCTTTATCAGACAGGGTCTGAGCCGGGGCCACCGTGATCGAGTCACCGGTGTGAATCCCCATCGGATCGAAGTTCTCGATGGAACAGATGATCACCACATTGTCCTTCAGGTCGCGCATGACCTCCAGCTCGAACTCCTTCCAGCCGATGACGGAGGCTTCAATCAGGACCTGGTGGACGGGGCTCATGCTGAGCCCCCACTGAACCTGCTCGTCGAATTCGTCCCGATTGTAGGCAATACTGCCGCCGGCGCCACCAAGCGTAAACGAAGGACGGATAATCGCCGGATAGCCGATTCGTTCGACAACGGCACGAGCCTGCTCGAAAGAGTCGGCGTGGCCGCTCTCAGGCACCTCAACCCCGATCTTTTGCATCGCCTGCTTGAAGAGGTCGCGGTCTTCGGCCTTCTTAATGGCGTGGAGCTTCGCCCCGATCATCTCAACCCCGTATCGGTCCAGGATGCCCTCCTCGGCCAGCGCGACGGCCAGGTTGAGGCCGGTCTGCCCCCCGAGGGTGGGTAACAGTGCATCGGGCTTCTCCAGGGCGATGATCTGCGAAAGCATCGGTACGGTCAGCGGCTCCAGGTAGGTCCGGTCCGCCGTCTCCGGGTCGGTCATAATCGTGGCCGGATTCGAGTTGACCAGGATCACCCGGTAGCCTTCCTCCCGCAGCGCCTTACAGGCCTGAGTCCCCGAATAGTCGAACTCACACGCCTGCCCGATCACGATCGGGCCAGAGCCGATAATTAAGATGCTCTCAATGTCAGTGCGCTTTGGCACCTACGTCACCTTTACGCCGTAGGCAAGGCCGTCGCCTACTGGGAGGATCTGAGCGAGAAACTGGGGATGGTGGACGAAGTAGTCATTAAAATCGCGAAGCGCCTCGGTTGATCGACGATACTGTTCGGCGACCAAGCGGCCGCTCGCGACCTGTCCTCTCCAGAGAACATTATCACAGACAACGATCCCGCCGGTCCTCATCAACGGTAAGGCCAGATCCAGATAGTCCCGGTACTCCTCCTTCACCGCATCAAGGTAGACGAGGTCGAATGGCCCCTCAAGTGTCGAGATGACCGTCAGCGCCGGCCCCTTATGAAACTCCACTTGGTTCTCCAGGCCGGCGCGCTTCACATACGCTTTCGCCTTCACGATCATCTCAGCGTTGGTGTCGATGGTCACCACCCTGCCGTGAGACGATATGGCTCGCGCCATAAAGATGTCGGCATACCCAATGGCGGTGCCGACCTCCAGAACCCGCTCTGCCCGGATGGTCCGGACCGTAATCTCCAGAAACGTCGCAACCTCCGGATCGGCAATCGGAATGTCATGCTCGCCTGCAAAGCGTTCCATCTCTTGCAGCAGCAGATCCCTCTCGGGGAGCAGCCGCCCGAGATACTCCTCCTGCTCCCGATGAATGATGAGTCCAACCCCCGCCTTCATTGGCCTGCACGCGCCTTCGCCATCACATCTACGAAGCGCTGAAAGAGGTAGCCGGCGTCGTGGGGACCAGGGGAGGCTTCCGGGTGGTACTGCACCGAAAAGATCGGGAGGCGACGGTGCCGCATCCCCTCGGCGGTGTGGTCGTTGAGGTTGATGTGGGTCAGCTCGATCTCTTTATCAGGGATCGAGGCGATGTCTACGGCAAAGCCGTGGTTCTGAGTGGTGATCTCCACCTTCCCGGTCGTCAGATCCTTGACAGGCTGGTTGCCGCCATGATGCCCGAACTTCAGTTTGTAGGTCCGCCCCCCGAACGCGAGGCCCAGGATCTGATGCCCCAGGCAGATGCCAAAGATCGGCTTGATGCCAATCAGCTTTTGTACGTTGTCAATCAGATACGGCACACCCTCCGGGTCGCCTGGACCATTACTCAAGAAGATCCCATCCGGGGCCAGATCCAGGACCGTGGACGCGGGGGTGTCCGGCGGGACCACCGTCACGTCGCACCCTGCCTCCACCAACTTCCGCAGGATGTTCCACTTGATCCCGCAATCGTAGACTACCACGCGGTAGGGTGTAGGGGTTAGGGTAGAGGGTTTAGGAAAGAGATTCAGTTGCAGCCTCTGCTCTGTTCCCTGACCCCCAACCCCTAGCTCCTGCTCTTCATACCTCTTTCCCAATTGCCATGTCCCTTGTCGCCAGGTGTAAGATTCTTTACAGGCGACTTCTATCACTAGGTCGCGACCGATCAGGCCAGGCGAGGACTTGGCCTTGGCAGCAAGGCTCTCTGGATCCAGATCCTGAGTTGAGATCACCCCTTCCATCGCCCCATGATCCCTCAGATGCCTGGTGAGCGCTCGGGTATCGATTCCCTGAATTCCCACGACGCCCTGCTCTTGAAGGTAGCTGTCAAGGGTCCGAGTGCTGCGCCAGTTGCTCGGGTAGGGGCTCGCCTCCTTCACAATGAATCCTTCCACGGCCGGCGCTGTTGACTCCACGTCCTCAGGGTTGATGCCATAGTTGCCGATCAGGGGGTAGGTCATCACGACCATCTGGCCCTTATACGAGGGGTCCGTCAGGACCTCCTGGTATCCGGTCATGCTGGTGTTGAAGACCACCTCGCCGACGGTTTCCCCCTCTGCGCCAAAGGACGACCCCTCGAAGAGGGTGCCATCGGCCAGCACCAACAACGCCTGTTTCACAAACGTCCCCTCATCATGCCTCCCACACCACCTTGCCGGCTACCAGCGTCGCTACCGCTCCCCCCTTCAACCGCCACCCATCAAAAGGTGTATTCCGACTCTTGGAGGCAAAGGCAGAAGGCTCCACCGTCCAGTCACGGTTTGGATCAAAGATCGTCAGATCGGCGTCGGCGCCTTCGGCGATCTGTCCCTTTGGAAGCTTCAGGATACGCGCGGGCTCGCTGCTCAGTTTCGCAATCGCCTCCGATAGACTCAGTACTCCCGGGTGCACCATGGTTGTCAGCGTCACGGCAAGCGCCGTCTCCAAGCCGATCACCCCGAAGGGGGTCAGATCGAACTCCTGCTCCTTCTCCTGGACCGTGTGAGGGGCATGATCCGTTGCGATCACGTCGATGGTGCCGTCTCGCAGCCCCTCGAGCAGGGCCTGTCGGTCGGTCTCAGACCGAAGCGGCGGATTCATTTTGGCGTGAGCACTGAAGCCACGGACAGCTTCTTCTGTGAGCGCAATATGATGCGGGGTTGCCTCGCAACTCACCCGGACCCCGCGGGCCTTGGCCGCACGAATCAGGCGCACCGATTCGGCTGCGCTTACGTGCGCAATGTGGAGTTTCGCGCCGGTCAGCTCCGCCAGGAGGATATCCCGCGCGACCATCACTGCCTCCGAGGCCGAGGGGATGCCGCGAAACCCGAGCTCGGTCGAGACGAACCCCTCATGGGCGACACCCCTGCCGCTCAGGTGCAAATCCTCGCTATGCTGGATGACCGGCAGATCAAACATTGCCGCATACTCCATGGCTCGACGCATCAGTTCGGCGTTCATGACCGGCCGACCATCGTCGGAGATTGCGACGCAGCCGGCTTCGAACAGCTCTCCGATCTCGGCCAGCTCCTCCCCTTTCAGCCCCTTCGTGATAGCGCCAACGGGATACACCTGAACGGCACCCTCGCGCTTGGCCACGTCAAGGATGAACTCGGTAACAGAGCGCGTATCGTTGACCGGGGCGGTGTTCGGCATACAGCAGACCGCCGTAAAGCCACCCCGCGCTGCGGCCATCGTCCCGCTCGCAATAGTCTCTTTATCCTCACGCCCTGGCTGGCGCAGGTGGACATGCATGTCGATCAATCCAGGGCAGACCACCAGTCCCGTCGCATCCATCATCCGATCAATGGGGCCTATCTCATTTGTCTGGGACTTTGAACCTCTGGAAGATTTCTCTCTTCCCGTTGAGTTGAGCATGTATCCAGCTAAATTCCAGTCTAACTGGACGATCTTGTCATCTTCTATAAGAACGTCCAGAACGTCATCGACCGCATTTGCAGGATCGATGACGCGTCCGCCCTTAATCAGTATCCTCATGATCGCTCCATCTCCCGAACTATCCTGTCTGGCCGCCGCCGGCAAGGAGGTAGAGCAAGGCCATTCGCACGGCCAGGCCATTTTCGACCTGATTGAGGATCAGCGAATAGGGCCCGTCGGCAACGTCCGGCGCAATCTCCACGCCCCGATTGATCGGGCCGGGGTGCATGATCAGGACATTGGACTTTGCGGCCTTCAGCCGCTCTCCGCTGAGACCGAACAGGCGCGAGTACTCTCGCAGCGAGGGGAACAGCCCGGCCTGTTGACGCTCGGTCTGAAGTCGCAGCATCATGATGACATCGACCTCGGCGATGGCTCGATCGAGGTTCGTAAAGACCTCAACGCCGAGCCGCTCGATAAAGCGGGGGAGCATCGTCCGTGGCCCTGCGACCCGTACCTCCATCCCCATCTTCTGCATCCCGTAAATGTTGCTCCTGGCGACCCGACTGTGGGCGATGTCGCCGATAATGGCTGCCTTGAGCCCCTCCAGTCGCCCCAACTTCTCTCTGATGGTGAAGAGGTCGAGCAGGGCCTGGCTGGGATGCTCGTGAGCGCCATCTCCGGCGTTAATGATCGACGCCGCAATCCGCCTGGCCAGGAATTCCGCCGCTCCAGCGGACGGATGGCGGATGACGACGATGTCCGGGTGCATCGCTTGCAGTGTGAGACCCGTGTCCTTCAGACTTTCTCCCTTGGCCACCGAACTGGACGAGATGGAGATGTTGATGACGTCGGCGCTCAGCCACTTGCCTGCGATCTCAAAGGATGTCCGGGTCCGCGTGCTAGGCTCGTAGAAGAGATTGATCAGGGTCTTGCCACGCAGAGCCGGCACCTTCTTGATGTCGCGGCGAGCCACCTCCTTCATCGACTCGGCAGTGTCCAAGATCAGCCGGATCTCGTCGACCGTCAGCTCCCGCATGCTCAACAGATCTTTGCCTGCCAGGCCCATCGCGTCCTCTTCTACCCCTTCACGATGACGATCTTGTCCTCCCCATCTTCCTCAGTGAGCAGGACCTGAATCTGCTCCTGCCGTGAGGTGGGGACATTCTTGCCGACATAATCGGCCCGGATCGGCAGTTCGCGGTGACCTCGATCGACGAGGACGGCAAGCTGAATCAGGCGGGGCCGACCAAGATCGATCAGTCCGTCCAGGGCGGCCCGGATAGTCCGGCCGGTATACAGGACATCATCCACCAACACCACCCGCTTCTCGTTGATCGAGAACGGGATCTCGGTTGTTCGGACCACCGGCTGCGGCCCGACCTTGTCCAGATCGTCGCGATACAGGGTCACATCCAGGGCTCCAACCGGAGTATCAGTCCCAGCAATAAACTTCAACTCCCTGGCGATCCGCCTGGCCAAATCTACCCCTCGACTACGGAGGCCGATCAGGACGAGGTCCTCCGTCCCGTTATTTCGCTCCGTGATCTCGTGGGCAATCCTGGTTACAGCCCGCTGGATGCCGGCCTGTTCCAGAATCAGGGCTCTTTCGTTCAATTCAGCAGCCATGAAGTTCAGGGCACAAAAAAACCCCCTCACCATCCGGCGAGGAGGTCGCTCGATGCACAATATCTAGAATGACTTGCGAAGTCCCCACAACATCTCCTTTTCGAACCTCTCTGAGTTCGATTAAAAGGTTAATTTACTATACCAAAATGCGGCTGATTGTCAAGCTAAATCTTCACATCTTACCAAAAAGAAACAAGGAGTTATGTGAAAGACCTGGCGCAACGGAACCCGAGGTCGTGCTCTGCAGAGGTCGGGGCAACGTTGCTACGGAAGGTACACCGATAGATGTCGAGTGGACCGAGACTCCCGGAGCCGCCACGCACGAGCCGAGAGGTTCCGCTCGAGGGTGGATCGACGTTGCCCTGTTTGTACCGCTCGTAGGCGCCATCGTCGTGCCAATCTGCGCACCATTCCCAGATATTCCCGGCCATCTGGTAGAGCCCCCAGGGACTGCACCCGTCCGGATGGTTCCAAATACTGCAGGTCGTCGTTTGACCCCGGTCCTGGTGCCACCGGCACCAACGCCCCCCTTCCCAGTCGTTTCCCCAGGGATAGGTCCGGCCATCGTTCCCTCTCGCCCCCTTCTCCCATTCGAGCTCTGTCGGTAGGCGCAGGCCAGCCCACTCGCAATAGGCTTGGGCATCCGCCCAGTTTACGCAGACCACGGGATCATCGGCCTTCTCCGGGGGGAACTCCTGGCCATGCCAAGTCGGCTGGCCCCACGTTGCCTGGTCCGGCGGCCGGTGACCTGTAGCCTCGACGAACCGCTTGTACTGGGCATTGGTCACCGGATGGAGCCCAAGATAGTAGGCCGGCAGACGAACCGGAAATCGCGCATCACCCGCCAAAAACTCTCCCTCAGGGATCAGGACCAAGAGCGTCCCATCCCGCTCGTTCTCGATCAACAGATCGAGGTCAGCATCAATCAGTCCGTGAGATCTCTGCATCTTCACTCCTCGATCTCAATGGCCGGTTCAAGAATCTCGACAGTCATCTGTGCATCCACCGCGACGGTCTGCTGCAGCCGGTGACGGGCAAGGGCCTCAATCAGCCGACCGTATGCCCAGCGCCCGTTCTTCCGGTCTCCTCCCGGTGCCAATGCCGCCTGCAGCGCGTCCAGTTGGTCCGCGCTAAGACTGACGGCACGCCTTCGGTATAGTGCTCTATCGAGCACTGCCGGCGCCAGGCGTTCGATCCAGATCCTCCCGCCGCCGCGGCCGGATGGCGTTTCGGAGAAGACGAATTGCGTGGCGATCTCGCAGAGTGCCAGACCGGCCAGGCGCACCAGCCAGTGGCGATGTGTACGTACTTTCTCGATGTCGCCCGTGGGGAACTTGCCGCTGCTCACCAATGCGGCCAGTGCGGCTACCGCATCAGGCGGGGAGCTCCGGAGCAGAGTCTTTCGCAAGGTGTCCGGAGATTGACCTGCAAATTCTGCGCTGCGGCCTCGTTCGATCCATCGGATGAGCGCTGCGCCGAAGGCGACCCCGGGCGCCGGGGCTCTCTCGGGAATTTCGGCAATGGCCGAGCGAAGTTCGATCAATTCATCAAGCAGAGCTGCCTCGGCAGGGCTCTCAGGTCGCCAACCCGATTGTCCCAGTCGATCAAGCCCCACAACGGCACTCACCAGAGGGATCTGAAACAGCAAGGCGAAGATCTCAGCCCACTGTTGATTCCGAGCGTACACGTCGATGACAGTAGCGGTCTCCTGCTCTGTCAGTTCGCTCGCGAGCTGACGTCGGCGGCTCTCGCGGAAGAGCCCCATCAGCCTGGTATCGCCGCTACCGCGAATCAGCGAGCTGATTCGCCTGCGCAGTTCCTTATCGCCGACCCGGTATTCCGCACGGAGATGCTGAAATTCCGGATCGAGGTCGAGGTAGCGCTGGAACTGCTTGGTCAGCAGGAACAGCACACAGCGCCGACCGACGCTTTGCGGCAGATACCCTGCCTCCTTGACAAGGGCTGCTATGGCTCCTGCCGGATCAGCGATGGCGAGCTCACAGAGGGCATCCACGGCGGCCGCATTCGTGAGCCGGTTCAGGGCCGCCTTCGCGCATTTCGCTATCTCCTGATCCCGATCGTCCTGGGCATCCACAAGGGGCTTGACTGCAGCCTCGCTCTCGCCCGCCACCTCAGGCCGGTTCGCTTTCAAGGCCGACAGTACGCGCAACTCAACCGGCTTGATGGCGACGTAACCACACTCGGCGACGATACGGCCCAACTGCTCGTCACGCTCCTTCGACCACAGGGCGCACAAGGCATCCACGGCGGCCGCGTCTTTGAGCGCGCGGAGGGCGGCGGCGGCCGTCGAGCGTACCTCCGCGTCGTCCGAACGGAGAGCCTGAACCAGATACCGTACAGCGCCTGGCGAGGAGTCCTCGGCCAGTTTTCGGCACGCCTCCCGACGCAACCGAGGACCCAGCAGCGGAATCCTGGAGTCCAACTGGCCGGCGTATTTTGCGAGGTCTTGCTCGTTCAAGACGTTACTCCTTGTTATAGCTTCTTCTGACTGTAATCCCAGGTCACGACCTTTTTGGGAACGACCTTCATCAGCAGCGGATCAGGACCGCTGACGAGGTACTTATAGCCTGGATGTTCCGCGGTGCCAAAGTAGCGCTGCGCCATCGCATCACGAAATCGCTGGAGCATCCGCTTATCGTTGACGAACTCTACTATTCCCTGAATCATGATCCCTTTATAATGCTCGAAACTGTCACCCGCATCGATTACGAGGGCCACCTTCTGATTGGCCTGCAGGTTCCGGCCCTTTTTGGATCGTGGTGAGGTCTCAACGTAGAGTTCGCCATCCAGTAGTATGTGCCAGACAGGAACCACGTGCGGTTGGCCTTGACGATCTACCGTAGCCAGTCGGCAGACCTTCTGTTGTCCCAAGAATACGTCTATGGCCTGTTGGTTCATCGTCTTCCCCATCGCTCTTCTCCTATGCTGCAGGCCGTGCGGCCCGTCGCGTTTCAATCAATTCACGGACAGCCGGAACCAGGTAGACTGTGGAAAGGTCGAACCGTGATAGGCAATCGGCCAGGACCCGTATTCGATCGCCCGGCGTCAGGCGATAATCGATGATCGCCACAAGTTGTCCTCGCAGCATGCAGGTTCCGCTCTTCACGACGAATTCCTGCTGATCTAAGCCCTCGTAGAGGACCTTGACGCCAAGCCGCTCTGCCAGCTCTTCAAGCTGTTGCAGAAGTATAGCTTCGATCATCGCGCTCGCCAACGTGGGTGATCATCATCTATAAAAGCCACCCTACAGAAGAAGCCCGCAAATGTCAAGGTGACGAACAGGGTACACGAACAGATAAGAAAACCGCTGAGGGACTCACCAAACAGTCAGTCCCTCAGCGGTCGGAGGGAGGGGGAGGAGGTCAGGCAGAGCTGGAGGCGTTTACCGCCAATGGCCAGGAACCCAGGCGCCCCATCGGTTGAAATGTCCGGGCATCCAGATAGGTTGATACGCGACAGGCATAGGTCGCGCGTACCATCCTGGAGCCGGCATTACAACAGGGGCTCTGGCGACGACAACCGGGTATGGGACCCCGACGTTGATTCCAACCCTCACCCATGCATGAGCCGGCCGAGTGACGGCAACCAATCCCACGATAACGAGAGCCATTACTACCAGTTTCGACAGATACTGTTTCATGATCGTTTCCTCCTGTTGTGACTGTTTGCCTGATTAGACAGCCAACCTCGACAAGAGTTTAAGGACCGAATTACCTTGCCTCACCTAAGAATTTCTGCTACCAATAGGCGGAATATATAATCGGTGAATGCCTGTATTTATAAATAGTTAGACTGATTGCCACGTGGAGAATCATGCCAGATATCTCTCAGCTTCGCGAACAGGCTGAGGAACTCCGACGGCTTATTCGACGCCATGAGTATCTCTATTATGTACAGGACCGGCCAGAGATCACCGACGCAGAGTTCGATACGCTCTTTCAGCGTCTGCAACAGCTTGAAGCAAAGCATCCCGAACTGATCACGCCCGACTCTCCGACCCAGCGCGTTGGCGGCCAGCCTGTCGAAGGGTTTGCCTCGGTGCAGCACAAGGTAGCGATGCTGTCCCTGGATAACGCCTACAGCGCTGATGAACTCCGGGAGTTTGAGGCCCGTATGAAGCGAGCGCTGCCTGGCGAGCAGTTTACCTACGTGACCGAACCGAAGGTCGACGGGTTGAGCGTAGCCCTGGTGTATGAGCACGGCCGGCTCGAACGGGGCGCCACCAGGGGTGATGGCCGATACGGGGAGGATGTGACGCACAACCTGATGACGGTCAGGGGCATTCCGCGTCGCCTGCGCGAGCCGTTAACCGAGCTTACTGCCTTGGAGGTGCGCGGTGAGATCTTCATGTGGCGTCAAGCGTTTGACAAGTTGAATCGGGGGCTGGAGGCGGAAGGAGACGAGCCGTTCGCCAATCCCAGAAACGCCGCGGCCGGTTCAGTCCGCCAGAAAGACTCGCGGATTACCGCAAGCCGTCCCCTCGATATCTTCGTCTACGGCGTCAGCTATGCTGAGCCGGATCTGTTCAGAGGCCACTCACAGGCCATGGAGCAGTTGCTTGAGTCCGGATTCCTTCTCGATCCCAAAGATCGTAAGCACACGCTGGAGCGATATCGGCAGCGCTGCGCCGATATCGAGGAAGCCATTGCCGCCTGCCATGAGGTCGAGGCCGTCCGTGACGAGATCGGGTGCGACTGCGACGGGGTGGTGATAAAGGTCGATGCGATCGAGCAGCAACGTAGGCTCGGCTCGACCACTCACCATCCTAGGTGGGCCATCGCCTACAAGTTCCCAGCGCGGCAGGCAGCCAGTGTTATCAGGAAGATCGATATCAACGTGGGGCGAACGGGGGCGCTTACGCCGACCGCCCTGCTCGATCCCGTCAAGATTGCCGGCGCTACGATCAGTCGAGCGACGCTACATAACGCTGACGAGATCGAACGTCTTGATACCCGCGAGGGAGACACCGTCCTGATCGAGCGGGCAGGGGACGTGATTCCGCACATCCTGCGAGTGATTCAAGAAAAGCGGCCCCCTGACAGTACACCATTTCGCTTTCCCACCCGATGCCCGATCTGTGGCGCCGAGGCCTTCCGACCAGAAGGCGAGGTCGTCAGCCGCTGCACCAACTCCGCCTGCTTGGCCCGGCTGAAGGAGTCGCTGCTGCACTTTGGCGTGAGAAGGGCGATGGACATCGAGCACCTGGGCGAGGCTGTGGTGGAGCAACTTGTTGATCGGAAACTGGTTAGGGGGTTCGCCGATCTGTACCAACTTGATGTGATCACCCTCGCCGAGTTGGAACGTCTGGCTGAGAAGTCGGCGACGAACCTGTACAACGCGATCCAAGGCAGCAAGGGTCGCGGGCTGAGTCGCTTGCTGTTCGCGCTAGGCATTCGGTATGTGGGCGAGCACATCGCCACGATCCTGGCCCAGCATTACGGCTCAATGGAGAAGCTGGAGCAGGCGCCGGAGGAAGAACTGGCTGAGATCTATGGGATTGGCTCCAGGATCGCGCAGAGCGTGGCGCTCTATTTCCGCCAACCGGAGAATCGCTGCCAGATCGAGCAGTTGCGAGAAGTGGGCGTTAGTATGAAGGAAGAAGGCGTTATGGCGGAACCGCGCTCCCTGGTCGGCAAGACGTTAGCTCTAACCGGCGGGCTGGAGAGCTTGACCCGCGACGAGGCCAAGGAGCTGATCGTGCGGCAGGGCGGGCGCGTGACTTCAACGGTTAGCAAGAAGACTGACTACGTTGTCGTCGGCAAAGATCCCGGCAGTAAGTTCGACGATGCCAAGCGCCTCGGCGTCCCCACCCTCGACGAAGCCGGTTTCAAGAAGCTCATCGGCAAAGGGAGAACGCTATGAAGGCTTCGAAAATGAAGAACCCACCTCATCCGGGATTGTCGGTCGCTCGTCCGGCAATGTATACCGAGATCTCGGATTCTCTCCCGAGGAGGCCGAAAACCTTCGAGCCCGGTCCGACCTCATGATCGAGCTGACGAAAATCATCAAGGCTCGTCGACTGACCCAGGCTGCTACCGCAAAGCTGCTGGGCGTGACACAACCACGAATCAGCGATCTCACGCGCGGCAGGATCGACCGTTCCAGCATCGACAGTCAGATATGCGCGTCGGCTTAACTCTGAAGCCTCGCAGGAAGGTTGCCTAGTGGGGTAGCGACTGAGTCGCTGACCTTAGCCGGTTCTCAAAGCCTCATATTTACCCTTCGACTGGCTCAGGGCGAACGGTACGGGCATTGAGAGATCGAGCCAGCCAGCCCAAGCCTGAGTGGGCTTGGGCTGGTACAGTCTGATGCCGGACGCCCACGTCATCCCATCCACCTCCTGCGCTAGACTGATACTGAAATGCGTCAGGCGGCACCGAGTATTTTTGCGGCGCGCCTGAGGTCGGGTGCCTTGACCCAGAGAATGGCGCCGTACCGATTCTTGCCGGCAGAGACGGCAGTGATGGCGGTGACGTTGATCTTCGCATCTGCCAGCTTACTCAGGACGTTGGCGACAGCGCCAATGCGGTCCTCGCCCTGGATGAGAAAGCCGCTCTTCTTCTTGCTGAGCGTACACCCGGCTTTCTTGGCGCATTTTGCAAAGGCTGCCGAATCGGCGGGGATGAAATCCAACTGGGCTCGCCGACCCTTGGGAAACCCGGAGAAGGCCAGCAGGTTATGCCCTGCCTCCTTGATTGCGGTGAGCGCGCGCGCCGCCTCTCCCGGCTTGTTGGGGGTCTCGATGTAGAAGTAATCCACACGCTTGATCGTTTCAGCCATGACCGCCTCCTTTGAGTGTGAGCTGTGTCAACAACCGCTGCCGCTGACCGAAAAACTTATTCCACGAACCGCTTCAAGCTATTGCCACAATAGTGTACAATCCACATCGTGTCAACTTTCCTGACGAGAGAGCAAGTGCGCTCTAAGGATGCTACCTCTGACCTCCATGAGCCAACGACACCATGACCGGGAAGAAGATTGATCTGAACAGCGATGTCGGCGAGAGCTTTGGCGCGTGGACGATGGGGGCCGACGAGGCGCTGATGCCGTATATCACCTCGGCGAGCATCGCATGCGGGTGGCATGGTGGCGATCCACAGGTGATGCGACGCACCGTCAGGCTCGCGAGGACGCATGGGGTCAGGGTCGGAGCGCACCCGGGCTACCCGGATCTGCTGGGCTTCGGTCGTCGGCCGATGCAGCTTTCGCCCGCGGAGGCGAGGGACTATCTCCTGTACCAGATCGGCGCGCTGTACGCCTTCGCCAAGGCTGAGGGGATGCGGCTTCAGCACGTCAAGCCTCACGGGGCCCTGTATCACGTAGCCGCCAACGATCGATTGCTATCCGAATCCGTTGCAGGGGCGATTGTCGAAGTTGACCCCACCCTGATTCTGGTTGGGCCGCCGGGGTCTGCGTTGTTGTCGGCCGGCCGGGCGGCTGGGCTGAGGGTGGCGGCGGAAGGGTTCGGCGATCGCGCCTACAACGAAGACGGAAGCCTGGTTTTCCGATCGGCGCCTGGCGCGATTCTCACCGATGCCGATGCGGTGGCTGCTCAGGTGCTGTTGATGGTCGAAGGAAAGGTGCGGGCCATCACCGGTCGGATGATCCCCATCGCGGTAGATACCGTCTGCCTGCATGGCGATACCCCCGGTGCGCCGGCCATTGCGAAGCGGCTTCAAGAGCGACTGGCGCTGGCGGGGATCACGACCATGCCGTTGGAGGAACTCCTTGTCGGTCAGGTTGCTTGACGGTGGAGAGTGCTGCCTCGTGGTCGAGCTGGGCGAGGCGATTGATCTTGCCGTGAACCGGCACGTCCGGGCCCTGGGCCTGGCTTTGGAACAGGCAAGGGGAAACGGGGTGCTGGAAGCCGTGCCCACCTATCGATCGCTTGCGATCTACTACGACCCGATGACGATCGACCGTGACGCGTTGGGGCAGCAGATCGGTATGCTGTACGACTCATTAGGGGACCAAGACGACCAGACGCCCAGAGTGATAGAGATCCCCACCGTCTATGGCGGGGCATACGGTCCCGACCTCGAGTTCGTCGCTCGCCACAGCGGCCTTTCACCGGATGAGGTGATCCGTCTGCATACCGAGCCGCTCTACCATGTCTATATGCTGGGTTTCATGGCGGGATTCCCCTACCTTGGTGACCTCGCGGAACGACTTGCGATCCCCCGGCTGTCTACGCCCCGCCTCAAGGTGCCGGCCGGCTCCGTAGGGATCGGTGGGAGGCAGACGGGCATCTATTCCATTGAGAGCCCTGGGGGGTGGCGAATCATCGGTCGTACGTTCCTTCGTCTCTTCGATCCGTCCGCCGAGGTACCGACTCCAATGCTTCCGGGCGACAAGGTCCGATTCGTGCGAATAGAACCGCACGAGTACGAAAGCGAACAGCGTGGACGCCTTTGAGGTGATCCAACCGGGGCTGTTGACCACGGTTCAGGACCTTGGTCGAATCGGGTATCAGAAATATGGCGTGCCGACGTCCGGCGCAATGGATCAAACCGCGCTGCGAGCCGCCAACTTACTGCTTGATAACGAGGAAGGACTTGCGGGCTTGGAGGCGACGGCAGAAGGGCCGACACTTCGCGCACTCCTCGATCTGGTTGTGGCGATCGTTGGGGCGGACATGCAGCCGCTTGTGGACGGAAAGCCGGTTGAGTGCGGGACGGCCATCGGCATTCGAAGCGGCCAGATCCTTGAGCTCCAGCGCGCCCGGCGAGGGTTGCGCGGCTATCTGGCTATTGCCGGAGGGATTGATGTTCCGGTTATGCTCGGGAGTCGCTCCACCTGCCTCCCTGCCGCATTCGGCGGCGTTCATGGTCGGGCCTTGTGCTCAGGTGATCGCCTGCCGATCGGTCCGGTCGGGCGACGGCCTATGGCTCTCAGCGGTCGCCGACTGCCGGAAGGCTGGGTGGAGCCGATCAGTGAGGTCCTCACGGTGCGTGTGATCCTTGGGCCGCAAGAGGAGCGATTTACCCCTGAAGGGATTCGTACATTTTTGAGCGGATCATACCGCCTCACACCACAGATGGATCGGATGGGTGCCAGGCTCCACGGACCGCCGATCGCCCACCAGTCGGGCGCAGATATCATCTCTGACTCGACCCCGCTGGGGGCAGTGCAGGTGCCGCCTGACGGCCAGCCAATGATCTTATTGGCCGATCGCCAGACGACGGGTGGCTACGCGAAGATTGCGGTTGTCGTACAAGAAGACATCTTTCGATTGTGCCAGGCCACGCCGGGGCAGGTGATTCGGTTCTGCCGGATCTCCATGCCCGAGGCGTGTGCTGCCATACGGGCTTACAAGGGAAGATTTGACGCATTGCGACAGGCATGGCAGAGTCTACCGGGGAAGCGGGATAGCTACAGGCTAAGCCTTGGGGCCAGATCGTATCGAGTCGATGTGGAAGGAGAGAAGGGGACGTACCGGGTGAGTCTTGAGGGGATGGAGAGGAAATCTGAGGATGCTGAAGAGCAATAACGGACCGTTGGGGTGGAGTGTGGTCAAGCGGGTGCTGCTGGTGGGGGTCCTGGCCTTGGGGTTTTCAGCCTGTGCAAGTTGGCGAAACAAGCCGACCTTGGTAGGACCGGGCGTACCGTTCATCTCCAATCTCCAGGTCGAGCCTGGGAAGGTGAGAGTCGGAGAAGAGGTGAGAATCACCTTTGACTTTGAGGACACCGACGCTGACGTTGTGGAAGCTCGCATCTTTCCCTCTGAGGTTCGGGAATGGATCTACAGACCAGCCTTTACACCGAAGGTCCTGAACCTGAAAACTGAGAAGTATGGCCTGGCCATCGGGCATGTCGAAACAAGCCTCAAGTGGGAGAGCGAGGGGATCAGGTTCTTAGAAGTCGTTGTAGTGGATGAACAGAATCATACGAGCAACGCATTGCGAGCACGTGTCGCGGTCACCCGCTGGTGAGCGTCAGATGTTTCAGAGAAATGGTGACGCTTGCTGCTTTCAGCGCCTACCCATTGACATTCCCATGCGCGTGATTTACTGTTAGACGCTTTTCAAGCGAGGGTATCTCGGGATAAAGGAGGAAATCAACCGGATGCCGCAGCTCCGCAAGGATCCGATCACATCGCGATGGGTCATTATTTCGACAGAGCGAGGGAAGCGTCCCTCGGACTTTTCCGCCGCTCCGCCGCCAAGACAATTGGGGTTTTGCCCATTCTGCCCTGGGAATGAGGACAAAACGCCTCCTGAGATCATCGCCTATCGGAAGGACGGTAACCGGCCTGATCGCAAGGAGTGGAGCCTTCGTGTTGTGCCCAATAAGTTCCCCGCACTTCAGATCGAAGGAGACCTGGATCGGGCAGGCGAAGGGATCTACGACAAGATGCACGGATTGGGTGCTCACGAGGTGATCATCGAATCCCCCAATCACAATGACGTGCTCTCCGCCATGCCGGATGAACGGGTAGAGGATGTCCTGTGGGCCTACCGAGACCGAATACTCGATCTCAAGAAAGACGACCGATTTCGCTACATCTTGATCTTCAAGAACCGCGGTGAGCAGGCCGGCGCCTCCTTGGAGCATCCTCATTCTCAGCTCATTGCTACCCCTATCGTTCCGAAGCGGGCTCGAGAAGAGGTTGATGGCGCCAAGGCCTACTTCGATTATAAGGATCGGTGCATCTTCTGCGACATTATCCGCCAGGAACTGCAGCAAGAGCTTAGGGTCATCGCGCAGAATGATGAGTTTGTCGCGATCGCGCCCTTTGCCTCGCGCTTTCCTTTCGAAACCTGGATCCTGCCTAAGAGCCATGAGCCGTTCTTCCAGGATACGCAGAAGCAGGATATGGTGAGTTGCTCCAGGATATTGAAGGAAGTCCTTGGCAAAATGGATCGGGTTCTCCTTAACCCTCCCTATAATTATCTGATTCATAGTTCGCCGCTCCAGGAGACCGAGGTGGACCATTATCACTGGCATATTGAGATTATGCCGACCCTCGTCAAGGTTGCAGGTTTCGAGTGGGGGACCGGGTTTTACATCAATCCTGTCCTGCCTGAGGACGCGGCCAAGTATCTTCGTGAGGCTCGGCTCTAGCTGCATAAAAAGTAGTCATGGTGGGCAGAGGAGTGCCCAAGATATTGGCAGAGCCGGAGGCATATGGAGCGAGGAATTGACTGGAGAGGTCTCAAGATTGCGGGTTTGGTGGGCCGACAGAGCGATAGCGCAGCGCTTAAGTTGTCGGCAGTTTTGGCATACGACTTGCTCTTTCAAGCGACAGGTGTAAAGGCTGACAGTGGTGTCGGGAGCGGGGGTGTGAGACCCCCGGCTGGGAGGCAAACGCCTTCAGAGACGGAGGATGGCGGATGAAGAAGATCGAGGCGATCATTAAGCCCTTCAAACTGGACGAGGTGAAGAGCGCTCTGGCCGAGGTTGGGATCCAGGGCCTCACCGTGAGCGAGGTCAAGGGTTTCGGCCGGCAGAAAGGGCATACTGAGCTGTACAGGGGTAGTGAATACACGATCGATTTTTTGCCCAAGGTGAAGATCGAGGTCGTGGTTCCGGACGACAAGTGCGATAAGGTTGTGGAGACGATCCTGTCCTCGGCGAAGACGGGTCGAATCGGAGATGGCAAGATCTTCATCGTATCGATCGACGAGGTCGTCCGAATCCGGACCGGCGAGAGGGGCGAGGCAGCGATTTAAGGGTGCGCAGCGAAGCAGGACTAAGCGCTCCATGAACTGTTCAACGGCGAATTGTTCGACCCGAGAAGGAGGAAAGGCGGTCCTATGACACCGAAGGACGTTATCAAGCTGGCGAACGAGCGAGGCGTGAAGATCATCGACCTCAGATTCATCGATCTGCCTGGTCTGTGGCAGCATTTCTCCATGTCCAGCCGAGAGTTGACGGAAGATCTGTTCACGGACGGGGTTGGGTTCGACGGATCATCCATTCGAGGCTTTCAGGCGATCCATGAATCGGACATGCTCCTGATGCCCGATCCGGCGACGGCGATCATCGATCCCTTTATGGCCGTTCCCACCCTGGTCCTGATCTGCAATATCATCGATCCGGTCACAAGGCAGCTCTACAGTCGAGACCCGCGCTATATTGCGCAAAAGGCCGAGGCGTACCTGACGTCAACAGCGATTGCGGATACGTCCTATTTCGGTCCTGAGGCGGAGTTCTTTGTCTTTGATGACGTTCGGTTCGATCAGAGCTACCAGCACGGCTATTATTTTATCGACTCGGAGGAGGGGTTTTGGAACGCCGGAAAGGAAGAGAAGCCGAACCTGGGCTACAAGCCCCGTTACAAACAGGGCTATTTCCCCGTGCCGCCGATGGACAAGCTGCAAGACCTTCGGTCGGAGATGGTGTTGGCGTTGGAGTCTGTCGGCGTCCAGATCGAGGTCCATCACCATGAGGTGGCGACGGCCGGTCAGTGTGAGATCGACATGCGGTTCGACACGCTGACCAGGATGGCCGATAAGGTCCAGTGGTATAAGTACTGCGTGAAAAATACTGCCCGTAAGCACGGCAAGACGGCAACCTTCATGCCCAAGCCGATCTTCCAGGACAACGGATCAGGGATGCACGTCCACCAGAGTCTCTGGAGGGGCGGCAAGAATACCTTCTGGGAGCTTGGAGGCTATGGGGATCTGTCCGCGACGGCCCGCTACTACATCGGCGGATTGCTCAAGCATGCGCCAGCGCTCTGCGCCTTCATCGCTCCGACGACGAATTCGTACCGGCGACTCGTGCCCGGTTACGAGGCGCCGATCAACCTCGTGTACAGCCAACGGAACCGATCGGCTGCCGCCAGGATCCCCCTCTATTCAAAGAGCGAGCGGGCAAAGCGGATCGAGTTCCGAACACCCGACCCCAGTTGCAACGCCTACCTGGCCTTCAGCGCCATGCTCATGGCCGGCATTGACGGCATCCAGAAAAAGATCGACCCCGGACAGCCGATCGACAAAGACCTGTACGAGCTCGAGCCGGAGGAGGCGAAGGACATCAAGCAGTTGCCTGGTAGCCTGGGGGAGGTTCTGGACGCCCTGGAGGCCGATCACGAGTTCTTGCTGAAGGGCGATGTCTTTACCCCGGATCTCATCGACACCTGGATCGACTATAAGCGGAAGAACGAGGTCGATCCGATCCGCCTCCGCCCTCACCCCTGGGAGTTCGCCCTTTACTTCGATATCTAAGCATTCTCGATTTCTTATACTGCAAACGGCTCCGGATGAATATCCGGAGCCGTTCTGTTTTTTCTCTGGCCTAAGGAAAATTTCTGTCTGTCCCATCCATGGGCTTCTCCGCAACTTGCGAGGTCTAGAGCCGCCGTGCTAGTATTCCGATATTGGCAGTAAATCTCACTTCAGTCCTAAATTGGGAGAGGAGGATAGAAGAGATGAAGCGTGCGGGTGCTTGGCTTGTCATGCTTACCTTTGCAATCGCGGTTACGGGCTGCGCGACGACGGAGTCGCGGCCCGGCTACTACGCCTATCCGCAGCGCGGACAGACTGCAGAGCAGTTGAGTCGCGATCAGTACGAGTGTCAAATGTGGGCGAAACAGCAGAGTGGGTTCGATCCGGCTGCGGAGACGGCCAGGGGCGCAGGGGTTGGAGGAGTGCTCGGCGCACTAGGGGGCGCCGCGGCAGGCGCGGCCATCGGCGCGGCGACCGGCGGTGGCGCAGGCAGGGGTGCGGCCATCGGCGCGGCGACCGGCGGAATCGGCGGTATCATCCTCGGTGGGAGCGGTGCCTACGCACAAAACAAAGATGGCTACGACAGAGCCTACGCCGCCTGCATGACCGGACGCGGGTACGTGGTGAGATAGCCTGAGCGCTTAGAGTAAATTTACAAGTAGCAGACGAGCGGGGAGAGTAGTTGCATCCCCGCTCGCTCCTTTTTCGAGCGATCGAGCCTGTCGAGCCATTAGAACTTTACTTACTCCAGGGAGTGTGCTACCAAAATCGTGTGATACCCCTGATTCGAGATAAGTATCCTCTCCGTGTTAGGCGTGGACGAGGAGTTGTCATCTCGCACCTTCGGCCGCAAGGCATATGCCGATGAAGGAACCATTCCCACCTGGGGTTGAGGCGCTGGCGGCTGCCGGCTGTCGATACCCGGAACAAGCCCGGCAGAATCTGCAACACCTGGCCGGATCCTCACACCTGACCTCGGTCCAATCGATTCTACCACTGCTCCTGGATCGCCTGAGAAATCTAGCCGACCCGGATATGGCACTCAATAACCTGGAGCGCTACGCCGAGGTGGTCATTGATCGGGGATTCTTGTTTTCTCACCTCCGAGACAGTCCTAAGTCGCTTGATCTTCTGCTGACGCTCTTCGGAAGTTCGCAGCATCTGTCCGATATCCTGATCCGTTTCCCGCAGGATTTTCATTGGCTGTTGCAGCCCGGCCTGCTCCGGCGGACCAGGTCTAAGGAGGAGCTGGTCGAAGATCTCAACGAGTTCCTCTCGAGAGCGAAGAGCCAGGAGCGAGCATGGACAGCGCTGCGTCGATTCAAGATGCGGGAAATCTTGCGAATCGGGATTCAGGATCTTCTTGACAACCTGGATCTGACCGGTGTGACGCAGCAACTGTCCCTGATGGCTGATGTGGTGCTGCATCGGGCCTATGAGATCTGCCGCGCTGAGCTCGTGCGTCGGTACGGCGAGCCACGATGCGTGGGACCCTCAGGCGACAAGGTGTGCGGATTTGTGGTGATCGGGATGGGGAAGCTCGGCGGCGAGGAGTTGAATTTCAGCTCGGATATCGATCTGCTGTTCATCTACGAAGGAGAAGGTGAGACGGCAGGGCTCACCAGCCCGTCTGGCGCCCTCATCGGCAGAGTGAGCAATCATGAGTTTTTCACGCGCCTGGGGGAGGGCGTGATCAAAGCGATCGGTGAGCTGACATCGGAGGGGCGCGTCTTCCGAGTTGATATGCGGCTTCGGCCAGAGGGACGGGCGGGTGCGCTGGTCTATTCGCTCAGGGGATATGAGCTCTATTATGAATCATGGGGACAGACGTGGGAGCGCATGGCGCTGATCAAAGCGAGGCCGGTGGCCGGTGATCCGGCGCTGGGGGAAGCATTCCTTAAGTTGGTGGAACCGTTTGCCTATCGCAGATCACTTGACTACGGTGCTATCGGGGAGATCCGGGCCATGAAGGATCGGATCAATGCGAAGGTTGGACGGGACCAGGAGACTTTCCGCCACGTCAAACTGGGCTACGGGGGGATCCGCGAGATCGAGTTTATCGTGCAGACCTTTCAGCTTCTGTACGGGGCAAGCGACCCGTGGATCCGCGAGCCGAATACGCTCCGTGCGTTGCAGCGATTAGCTGACCGTGGGCATGTTACCGTCGATGAGCACGCGACATTGGCCAAGGCCTACACCTTTCTCCGCACGGTCGAGCATCGCCTCCAGATCCTCCATCACTTGCAGACCCATACGTTGCCGACGGACCATGGGGACCTCGTCCAGTTGGCTCGGCGCCTCGGCTACTCCCCAAACCGGTCACCTGACCCGGCGCTGGCCTTACGGGAGGATTATCAGCGGCACATCCAGGCGGTTCGACAGATGTATGACCATCTGCTGAGGGAGCCGCCCATGGGGGAGGAGGAGATTCCACTTCATCCGCTCGCCGACTTTCTGGATGGGCGGGCAGACGAAAGCGTAGTGCGCGAGTCGTTGACAGCGGCGGGAATCGTGGATCTTGATCGCGCCGTCCGCTCGCTGTTCGTGTTACGCGACGGCCCTCCTTTCAGACGTAATACGACCGGCACTCAGCGGATCCTCGCCACCCTGGCGCCTACCCTCATGGAGGGTTTGACGCAGGCGCCGGACCCGGACCTGGCTCTCCTGCACCTTGAGCGGTTTATCGAGGGGGTTGGTTCCAGCGCCGGCTTGTACGACATCTTCAAACAGGCGCCGCTCGCCCTGGTCCACCTGATGCGACTCTTTGGCGCAAGCGAGTTTCTCTCGCAGATCCTGATCCGACATCCCGCGCTCTTGGACCTGCTGCTCGTCCCCGATCAGCCTGAACGTGGGCGACCCGACCGGCTCGTTGAGGAATGCTTAGACGTGGTGGCCGATGCCCCGCCTGGAAGCCCCAGGTTGGATGCGTTGCGGCGATTCAAACAGGCGGAGGAGTTGCGAATCGGTATCCTGGACCTACTCAGAAAGGCTGACCTGGACGAAGTGAGCAGGGCGTTAACGCGTCTCTCGGAGGCCTGTGTTCAGACGGCATACAGGCTGGCTTGTGAGGAACTGAGGCCGCAGTATGGCCTACCGTCCTCAGGGGGGTTCGTCGTCTTGGGCCTTGGCAAATGTGGTGCTGAGGAGATAGGGTATGGATCCGACCTTGATCTCGCCTTCGCCTATGCGCAAGAAGGAGCGACGACGGGCGGGTCCCAGGGCATGAGCCATGCCGAGTATTTCGAGCGCCTGGCCGATAAGATCTGCAGGAACCTCACGACGATCACCAAAGAGGGAACGGCCTACCGGGTCGACATCCGGCTACGCCCAGGTGGATCGGCAGGCAGGGTTGCGCAGTCCTTCGCGGCTTTTGAGACCCACTTTGCTCGCACAGCGGAGCTGTGGGAGCGTCAAGCCTACCTGCGAGTGCGTCCGATTGCCGGCGACCTCAACATCGCGGAGGCGTTGATGGCGTCATTATCCGAGCGTATCTATCGACCAACCTCAGCGGAGAGTCTGGCAGCGAACATTACAGCGATGCGTCACCGGATGGAAGTAGAGTTGACCAAGGAGAAAACCGGCGAGCATCATGTGAAGTTGGGGAGCGGTGGGATCGTTGACATCGAGTTCATCATTCAGTTCCTCCAGCTTGCGTATGGATCTACGCGTTCTGCCCTGCGGGTCGGTAATACGCTGAAGGCCTTGGAGGCCGCGCGGGGCGTGGGCCTGCTCGCCGACCTGGATGTCGCTTACCTGTGCGACTCCTATAGGTTCCTGCGCACGGTCCAGAATCGTCTCCGGGTCGTGGCCGATCTTGAGACGTCCGCGCTACCGAAGGACCCAAACCGGCTCGATCGCCTGGCACGACGGCTTGAGTATGAAGCGGGTGACGGCGTACGTCCAGGGGAACGGTTGCTGGCTGACTACCAGCGCCATACGGAGCGGGTACGGGGGATTTACGAGGCGACCTTCTCTCGTTATAATCGCGGTGAATCCGGGAGCTGACGCGAGGGCCGATAATGCGCATCATTCTGTATACCGGCAAGGGAGGGGTAGGCAAGACGACCGTCTCAGCCGCCACGGCGTTGATGGCGGCCGAGCGAGGCTACCGGACCCTGGTCATCAGCACTGACCCGGCCCACAGCCTGGCTGATGCCTTCGATCAGCCGCTCGGGTCTGAGCCGACGCGGATTACGGACCATCTCTGGGGACAGGAGATCAATGTTCTGGAGGAGATCCGGACACACTGGGGTGAGGTCAAGGACTATCTCACCGTTCTGTTTGCCACGCGCGGTGTAGACGAAGTGATCGCTGAGGAGATGGCGGTCTTTCCCGGACTAGAGGAGTTGTGCAGCCTTTTGCAAATCCGACTGCAGGGCGAGGCGGGGCGCTTCGATTGTCTCATTGTCGATTGCGCGCCGACCGGAGAGACGATGCGCCTGCTGAGCTTCCCCGATGTGGCCCGCTGGTACATGGAGAAGCTCTTTCCGTGGGAGCGTCGAATCGTGACCGCCATGGGCCCCATTGTTCAGCCGTTCGTGCCTGTTCCGCTTCCCAAGGATAATGTGTATGCGGCCATCGAGACCCTCTTTACTCGCATTGACGGGATGAAAGAGGTGCTGTGCGACCCGAAGCGCTCCAGCATCAGGCTGGTCCTGAACCCGGAGAAGATGGTCATCAAAGAGGCGCAGCGGGCCCTTACCTATCTGAACCTGTACGGCTACGTCACCGATGCCGTCATCTGTAACCGCGTCTTTCCCCGTCAACTCCAGCACGGGTATTTTGCCGAATGGAGTCATATCCAGAGCCGGTACCGGGAGATGATCCAGCAGGGCTTTTCGCCGATCCCGATCTGGGAGATCCCGCTCTTCGACCGTGAGGTCGTCGGTCTGACGATGCTTGAGCGCATGGGCCGGAGCCTCTTTACCGATCAGGATCCTCTGACCGTCTGGATGCCGGGGCCGATCCAGACGGTCCGTAAGAAAGGGGGCAACTACTATCTCCGGTTAAAGCTCCCGTTCCTTCAGAAGGAGGAGTTATCGCTCTTGAAGCGAGGCGATGAGTTGGTGGTGTCGATTGGAAACTTCCGGAGAGACCTCGTGCTTCCCAGGGCGCTGGCCGACCTCGCAGTGAGAAGGGCGAGACTTGAGGAAGGCTATCTCGTGGTGCGATTCGGTCAGGACGGAAGCCCCAAGGAGGAGAAGGATGGCTAAGCAGGAGAAGCAGATATGCCCGCATCGCTGTCCGTTGTGCGCCCTCTACGAGGCGCAGGAGAGATTTCAGCGGGGAGTCAAGGAGTGCCTACCCCCCGAGGTGAGCTTGCACCTCAATCAGGCAGGGCATGAATTGCTCCTTGCCGTCCAAGTGTTATTTGACAGAGGGTTTGGGGCGGTGGCCTCAGAGTCGAAGTCGGGCTCACGTCGGAAGGCCCAGAAGGTGAAAGTCGAATAGATGCAGAAATCTCAAACATACGATCGGTCGAGGGAGGGACGATGAAAGTATTTGTGACTGGTGCAAGCGGCTACATTGGCTTCAATGTGGCTTCAGGTTTTCGCCGAGCCGGGCATGAGGTGTGGGGGCTGGTCCGCAGCGAGAAAAAGGCTCATACCATTGCCATGAGCGAGATCCGCCCGGTCATCGGGAGCATGCAACATCCGGAAAGTTATCAGCCGATTGCGGAGCAATGTTCTGTGCTGATCCACGCGGCCGTGGATTACCAGGCCGATACCTTTTCGCTGGACAGGCACACCATGGAGGTATTGCTGGCGGCCGGCAAACTCGGTGCACAGCCGAAAACGGTTGTGTACACGAGCGGGACATGGGTGTATGGCGACACCCTCGGCAAGCCGGTAGACGAGGATGCGCCCTTGCGACCTGCGGCACTGGTCGCCAGCCGTCCTGACATCGAACAGATGGTGCTGAACGCGTCCGGGGTCCGGGGAGTGGTCGTGCGGCCGGGCTGCGTGTACGGCCGACAAGGCGGGCTGACAGGCATGTGGTTCGACGGCCCCGACAAAGGCAAACCGCTCCAGATGATTGGCGATGGCAATAATCGCTGGGCCATGGTTCATGTCGACGATCTGGCGGATGGCTATCTGCGCGTAGCGGAGAGCGGACTTGCCGGCGAGGTATTTAACCTCACTGATCGCTCCAGTTCTACCGTGCTTGAAATGGTCCTCGCTGTGGCGCGGGCCACCGGCTATACCGGGCAGATTGGATTTGTCCCGGCGGGTGAAGCGTCTTACACTCTGGACGGGTTTGCCGAGTGTCTGACTCTGGATCAGCTTGTGGATTCCAGAAAGGCGAGTCGCCTGTTGGAATGGCAGCCGAAACATCGCGGCTTTGTCGATGATGTGGAGACGTATTTTCAGTCGTGGAAAGCCACCCAGTATGCTTGATAGCGACGTCACCCGTATGTTGTCGGCTATCAGCCTAGTGTAGTGCGTCACAAATAGCTTTGTACCCGTTCGTGCTGAGCCTGTCGAAGCATGAACAGAAGTTGTTGAAGTTAGAAGCCCTTCGACAAGCTCAGGGCGAACGGAATATTTCAAGAACTGCAAGACGCAGTATGTGGGCGAGGATCGCTGTTGCAAATCGTGCCCGTGTGCGTTACGTTGGTGGTAGCCGAAGTCGGTCGGATGGCCGCCGGTTCGCTTTTGGCGGACGGGAGGAAAGTCCGGACTCCACAGGGTAGGGTGCTGGGTAACGCCCAGGGAGGGTGACCTCACGGACAGTGCCACAGAAAAGATACCGCCCACGCTGCATTATCGACCGTCAGGCTTCGTCGCAAGCGTCGCCGAACGGTCCCGTGGGCAAGGGTGAAATGGTGCGGTAAGAGCGCACCAGCGACATGGTGACATGTCGGCTTGGCAAACCCCACCCGGAGCAAGGCCAAATAGGTCCCGCCCCATCATGCAGAGGGTGGCCCGCTCTCGTGCTCCTTTTGGGGCAGGCGGGACGGGTAGGCCGCTTGAGCCCGGCGGCAACGTCGGGCCTAGAGGAATGGTCATCCGGTCGGGCCGCAAGGTCCGGCCGTACAGGATCCGGCTTACAGACCGACTTCGGCCATATCTATAGAATCAAGTAGTTATCACGGTTTTAAAGGACGGTAAGCGGGTGTCACAGAATCTTAGCCTGTAATCTCACACTGCGAGAGGCGCATTGATGTGGAACCTTGACTCAGACGTTATTATTTGGGCGGTTGTGGTCGGTGTCTTAGTGATCGGCTATGGCGTAGTGTTTGTTGTCTTTCGAAAAATTTCTCGGAAGTAAGAGTCATTTTTTATGGATACCCATTGAGGCTGTCGGTGCCCCAGATGGCATGAGGGGCAAGCTATGGCGCGCTCCCCTACACAGACGCGAGGGCGACCCGCTCCAAAGCAGGCTGGACCCAGGGCATCGTCCCGGCCTATGATTCGAGCTCGGGACCTCGGGATCGAACTCGAATCGGGGGCAGAAGGTGAGCGCTTTAAATGGTTCCTGGCCTGCCTGTTGTTTGGTAAACCGATTCAACAGGAAGTGACTAAGCGAGCCTATCTGGAATTCGTCAGAGAGGGGTTGGTTACCCCAGAGGCGCTTATCGAAGCAGGGTGGGATCGGCTCGTGAGCGTCTTAGACCGCGGCCACTATGTTCGCTTCGATTTCTCGACCGCCACGAAACTCCTTGACATCTCCCGATCCCTCATAACCCGCTATGGCTCTCTTGCCAACCTGTTCAGGCAATCAAGCGATAGGAAGGACCTGACCAAGCGTCTTCAGGAATTTAAAGGAGTAGGTCCCGTCACTACTCGCATCTTCCTCCGCGACATCAAGTCCTTCTCGAAGTAACCTTCAGGACCCGGGCTTGCCGAACGCAGCAAAACGGCGTAGTGTGAAGAAAAAGGCTGCGCCGAAATATGAGCGGCTCAGACGGTGTTCGCAATGGATCGAGTATCGCTGTCCGAGGACGAAAAGGATCAGTTTACCGAGTCCCTGCTTCAGCACCTCGATGCGCTTTATAGCTTCGTCTGGTGGCTGACGCATCGCCGGGACGAGATTGAGGACCTGGTACAAGAGACCTGCCTTCGCGCCCTGCGATCCGCTCACCAGTTTCAGCCTGGAACCAATTTGAAGGCCTGGCTCTTTAGTCGTCTGATTCGGATGCTCCGGAACCGATATCTTTCTTGACGGATCATTGTGTGTATGACAATATGCAATAAAGTAGAATACGCGGAGGTGTGACGATGCCGACGAGTGTGCGATTGGATCCAGGGGTTGCAGCGCGGCTGCGGAAGATGGCCAAGACCGAGGGGGTACCACTCTCGGAGCTACTCAGACGTGCGGCGGCCCGATATTGCAACGAGTTGACGAATGCTTCGTTGGACCTGAGGCTGGCCGATGTCATCGGCGTCGTGAGGTCAACAGGGGGACGAGCCCGCCGAACCGGTGAGGCATTTCGGAAGGCGCTACAGAGGCGGTCGTGATCTTAACCGACGCAGGTCCCCTGATCGCGCTGCTCGATCGCGGAGAGCCTGATCACCTGAAATGTCAGGAGGCCTCCGTTCGGTTGCATGGTCCCTTGCTCACAACTTGGCCGGCGTTTACGGAGGCAATCTACCTACTGGGGCAGGCCGGGGGATGGATAGCACAGGAGCCTTTGTGGCGCCTGCTGCGCCGGGGAGATCTCATCGTCGAGATGCCTCAGCAGTTGGAACGGATCGCCACACTGATGAGTAAGTATCAGAGCGTCCCGATGGATCTGGCTGATGCCTCGCTCGTGGCGCTGGCTGAAGAACGGGGACTCACCACAATCTTTACCCTGGATCGGAACTTCCGCATCTACCGGCTTTCGCGTAGCAGGGCGTTCACGATTATTCCGTGACACGGTTTTGAGTATCGAGCACTATGGCTTGACACTCCTCCGGCGTTCGTGTTAGCGTGCGCCTGTTAAGATCTGGGAAAGCTACGTGAGTCTTTTCTTCGCGTTGTCCTGACACATAATCTTCTGGTAACAGTGGCGGGTCGGAGGGCCTTTTACGCCCGCTTGCGAACGAGGCTGGTGTACGGGAAAGGATGCTGATCAGGGAGAGGTCGATGGTAGGGCGGCGTGAAGGACTTCAGCCGACGAAAGAAGGCTGCGCAATTACCGTAAAAGATGGCCGGTTGATCGTCCCGGACGATCCGATTCTTCCGTTCATCGAGGGTGACGGGACTGGACGAGACATCTGGCGCGCTTCGGTCCGCGTGTTCGATGCGGCGGTGAAACGTGCCTATGGCGGGCAGCGCCGTATCACATGGTTCGAGGTCTATGCGGGTGAGAAGGCGTTTAATACCCTCAAGACCTGGTTGCCGGAGGAGACTATTGAGGCCTTCCGCACGTACATAGTTGGGATCAAGGGACCGCTGACGACGCCAGTAGGAGGCGGTATCCGGAGCCTGAACGTGGCGCTCCGCCAACTGCTCGACCTGTATGTTTGCCTCAGACCGGTCCGGTATATTCGCGGTGTCCCGAGCCCTGTGAAGCGCCCCGAACTGGTCGACATGGTGATCTTCCGGGAGAATACGGAGGATATCTACGCCGGGATCGAGTGGGAGGCGGAATCGCCGGAGGTCGGCAAGGTCATTCGTTTCCTTCAGGATGAGATGGCGGTCAAGAAGATCCGCTTCCCGGAGAGCTCTGCGATCGGAATTAAACCGGTCAGTCGAGAAGGGAGCGAACGACTGATCGGGGCTGCGATTCAGTACGCGCTCCGACACAAGCGCAAGTCTGTGACGATGGTCCACAAGGGGAACATCATGAAGTTTACGGAGGGCGCGTTTCGGGATTGGGGCTATGCCCTGGCGGCCGGCAAGTACCGTCACGAGACGGTCAGCCTTCGAGAGAGCTGGATCCTCGACAACCAAGAGAAGCAGCCCGCCCTCACGGTTGAGGAGAATGCCCTGGCCATCGATCCCGGCTACAAAGATATGACACCCGATCGACAGGCGAAGATCCGCGAAGAGGTCGAGGTCGCCCTCGCGCTGTGGCCAACGCACGGCAATGGACAGTGGAGGCGCAAGCTGTTGATCAAAGACTCGATCGCCGACATTACGCTGCAGCAGACACTCACACGGGCCGATGAGTTCGACGTAATCGCGACGCTGAACTTGAATGGCGACTATCTCTCGGATGCCCTCGCCGCTCAGATTGGTGGGATCGGGATTGCACCCGGGGGGAATATCAACTATCAGACCGGTCATGCGATCTTTGAGGCGACCCATGGCACGGCGCCGAAATACGCCGACCTGGATAAGGTCAATCCTGGCTCGCTCATCCTCTCGGGCGAGATGATGCTGCGGCACCTTGGCTGGGACGAGGCGGCCGACTTAGTGATCCGTGGGCTGGAGGAAGCCATTGCTCGAAGGCAGGTCACCTATGACTTTGCCAGGCTGCTGCGTGTCGAGGGGGCTACTGACGTGCAGGAGCTGAAGTGCTCCGAATTCGCCACAGCCGTCATCGAGAATATGGGCTAGGCAGGTCAAGACGTGAACGCTTGGGGGTGTTGATGCGACCGAAGGTGACCGTGGTTGGCGGTGCTGGCAACGTCGGAGCCACCGTCGGCCAGTATCTTGTCGCAAAAGAGCTGGCCGATGTGGTGCTGATCGATATCTTAGAAAGCGTTCAGCATGGACGAGGGCTGGACCTGCTCCAGACGTGTCCCGTCCTTGGATCTGACAGCCGAATCGTCGGTACGAAGGACTATCGGGATACCGCCGACTCCGACATTGTGGTCGTAACCGCCGGCATTGCCAGAAAGCCGGGGATGAGTCGGGATGACCTGCTTCACACCAACGCCAGGATCGTGGGTGAGGTGATCGAGCGGGTCGTGGCTCACTCGCCGAACGGTATTCTCGTCATCGTCAGCAACCCGCTTGACGCGATGACCCAACTGGCGCTCAAACGAAGCGGCTTTGCTCGGGAGCGGGTCATCGGCATGGCGGGCGTGTTGGACGCAGCGCGATTTCGGACATTTATCGCACAAGAGCTTCGGGTCTCTGTGGAGAATGTTCATGCCTGCGTGCTCGGCGGCCATGGCGACGCGATGGTTCCCCTGCCTCGATTCTCTACGGTTGCCGGGATTCCGATCACCGAACTGCTGCCGCCCGACCGGATCGAGGCGCTGGTGAAGCGGACAGCCGGTGGTGGGGGAGAGATCCTGGCGCTGCTTGGAACGGGAAGCGCGTATTATGCGCCTGGGGCCTCAGTCGTGGAGATGGTGGAGACGATTGTCAAGGATAAGAAGAAGATCATGCCCTGCTGTGTTTATCTGCAAGGGGAGTATGGGATACACGGGTTGTGTGTCGGTGTCCCGGTCAAATTGGGCAGCACCGGCGTTGAGCAGATTATCGAAATCCAGCTGACACCTGATGAGGCGGCCGCCCTGAACCGGTCGGCGGCTGCCGTAAAAGAGCTGATCGACATCCTGAAGCTCTGAGCTGTAACCCGTAAACCGTCAACTCTTAACGTGAGGAGGATAGGCTGTGACGAGACTGCGAAACAGATATCTGGGTTCTTTGGTGCTGGCCGTGGGACTGTTGGTTGCCGGCTGCGGGCAGGAAATTAAGAAGGAGAATGAGCAACTGAAGAAGACGGTAGAGACGCTTCAGAAGGAGAATGCCGATCTCAAGGCTGAGACGGTGACACTGAAGGGTGAGAACGAGGCGATGAAGAAGGAAGTCGAGGAGATGAAGACGCAGATGGAACAGATGGAGCAGCAGATGAAGGCGAAAGGCCGACCTGCGAGGAAGAAGTAGCGAGCCAGTCGACAGCACAACGTTGGTTCTTGGGAGACTCATGACCGAAGATCGGCTAAGCAACCAGCGTGGGCAGGTCGCCGTGGCGACCTTGGGAAGAGAGGCCTGGTGGCTGCAGCCGATGCTGATCGTGCTGGCGCTGGGCGGGTTCATGGTCTATACGGCCTGGGCAGCCCTCCAGGGAACCCACTATGAGTACAAGAACTACTTTTCACCCTTCTATCCGACGTTCACCAAACCTGAATGGTGGCCGTTCTCACCGGCCTTCCTGATCCTCTGGGCCCCGGCGGGTTTTCGATTTACCTGCTACTACTTCCGGAAAGCCTTCCATCGCTCTGTCCTGCTGACCCCGCCGGCCTGCGCGGTTGCTGACGCGCGGGCCGGCTATACGGGGGAATCCCGATTCCCTCTCATCCTCATGAACCTCCATCGCTACTTCCTCTACCTGGCCATGGTCGAGTTGGCTGTCTTGTGGTATCACGCCGCCCGCAGTGTCGTCTTTGACGGCCGACTCGGCGCCGGAATCGGCTCACTCGTGATGGTGGCCAATGTCGCATTCCTCAGTCTCTACCTGACCTCCTGCCACTCCTTTCGACACCTCATCGGCGGACGACTCGACTGTTTCTCACACTGCCCAACCCGGCACGCTCTCTGGGGCCAGGTCAGCCGACTCAACGAACGTCACGATCTCTGGTTCTGGCTGAGCCTCTTTTCAGTAGGACTGACCGATCTGTACATCCGTCTCCTGTCGATGGGCATCATCAGCGATATGAGACTGTTCTAATGGTGGCGCAGGAGCAGTACGAGACTCACGAACACGATGTGCTGATCATCGGCGCCGGTGGCGCCGGCCTGCGAGCAGCCATCGAAGCGAGGGCTCTTGACGTCTCCGTGGGTCTCATCAGTAAGTCGCTCCTGGGCAAGGCCCATACGGTCATGGCCGAGGGCGGAATCGCTGCGGCCCTCGGCAACGTCTATCCGGATGATAACTGGCAGGTGCACTTCCGCGATACGATGCGAGGCGGCAAGATGCTGAACAACTGGCGGATGGCCCAACTGCACGCCCAAGAGGCGCCGGAGCGCGTCCGGGAACTGGAACGCTGGGGCGCGGTGTTCGACCGGACGAAGGATGGGCTTATCCTGCAACGCGACTTCGGCGGGCACCGCTACGCGCGCCTGGCCCACGTCGGCGACCGGACAGGTCTTGAGATGCTCCGCACGCTGCAGCAGCACGCAGTAGCCCAGGGGATTGAGGTCCACATGGAATGCACCGTGACGCGCCTGCTCAAAGACGGCGACCGTGTGAGCGGCGCGTTCGGCTACCGGCGCGACACCGGTCAGTTCATCGTCTTTAAGGCGAAGGCGGTGATCCTCGCCACCGGCGGCGTCGGCAAGCTGTGGAAGTTCACCTCCAACTCCTGGGAGTGCACCGGCAACGGCGTCATGCTGGCGCTGGAGGCGGGCGCGGAGCTGATCGATATGGAGGCGTACCAGTTTCACCCGACCGGGATGGTGTGGCCGCCCTCGATCCGTGGGGCCCTCGTGACTGAAGGGGTGCGCGGCGACGGCGGGACGCTGCGGAACAGCAGAGGCGAGCGGTTCATGTTTCGATACATTCCGGAGTTCTTCAAGGCTGAGACGGCAGACAATGAGGACGAGGCCGACAGGTGGTATACGGACAAGAAAGACAACCGGCGCACGCCCGATCTGCTGCCGCGCGACGAGGTGGCGCGGGCGATCAACGCAGAGGTGAAAGCCGGACGCGGGAGTCCGCACGGCGGAGTCTTTCTCGACATCGCCTCGCGGCGGCCCGCGGACTATATCAAGCGGCGTCTGCCGTCGATGTATCACCAGTTCAAGGAGCTGGCCGGCATAGACATCACGAAAGAGCCGATGGAGGTCGGACCGACCGCCCATTACATGAATGGGGGGATCCGGGTTGACGCGGAGACGGCAGCGACGGCGGTGCCAGGCCTGTACGCGGCCGGCGAGGTTGCGGGGGGCCTGCACGGCGGCAACCGCCTTGGCGGCAACGCCCTGTCCGATCTCCTGGTCTTTGGTCGGCGCGCGGGTCGGTCTGCGGCGCTGTACGCGAAAAGTTTCTCCGGTATACCGACGGTGGATGAGCGTCAGCTTGGCACAAGCGCGCGCGAGGCCCTGATACCATTTGAAAGCCAGGGCGCCGAGAATCCCTACGCCTTGCAGGCTGAACTGCAAGAGACGATGCAGTTGCTGGTGGGGATCATCCGGACGGAAACAGAGCTGCAAGAGGCGTTGGTGCGGCTCGGGGCTTACCGGCAGCGACTGCCGCAGGTTCGCGTCGAGGGCAGCCGTCCGTATAATCCTGGCTGGCATACGGCATTGGATCTGCGCGCGTTGCTCACCGTCGCGGAATGCGTGACGCGAGCGGCGATAGAACGCAAGGAGAGCCGTGGCGGGCACGCGCGGGACGACTACCCGTCCACAGATCCACGCTTCGCTTCAGTAAACATAGTCGTGTGCAAACGCGACGCGACGATCGTCACGGCCCTGAGGCCGATCATCGAGATGCCCGAGGAACTCAGGCGGCTTATCCAGGAGAAGGGGTAATGCCGGTCATCACGCTGCGGCTTTTCCGGGGCGACGCGAGGGCCGGAGGTTATACGGAGTACCGGGTTGAGGCCGAGGAGGGGATGGTGCTGCTCGATGTGATCCACCGCCTGCAGGCGACGCAGGCGCCCGACCTGGCGGTCCGATGGAACTGCAAGGCTGGCAAGTGCGGCTCGTGCAGCGCCGAGATCAACGGCCGGCCACGGCTCATGTGCATGACCCAGATGAGCCTGTTTTCTTCCGGTGAACCGATTACCGTCGCCCCCATGAAGGCCTTTCCGATCGTCCGGGACCTGGTGTGTGATCTCTCCTTTAACTACCAGGTCGCCAAGACGATACCTGCCTTCAGGCCGGGCCCACCAGATCCTGATGGTGCCCACCGGATGATGCAGGCGGACGTCGACCGCGTCCAGGAGTTCCATAAGTGCATCGAGTGCTTCCTCTGTCAGAATGTGTGTCACGTCATCCGCGACCACGAAGAGAACAAGCCGCACTTCGCCGGGCCACGCTTCTTTGTTCGACTTGCGGCGCTGGAGATGCACCCGTTGGACACCCACTCGCGCACGGAGATGGTGCGGACGAAAGCCGGAATTGGCTACTGCAACATTACCAAGTGCTGTACCGAGGTCTGCCCCGAGCAGATCCGGATCACCGACAACGCCATCATCCCGCTGAAGGAGCGTGTGGTGGACGATTGCTACGACCCGCTCCTCTGGCTGCTCCGCAAGCTCACCCAAAAGTAATTCCGCCCGCCCCTCTTGATTGTGCCCCTTCCGCATCTTGACTTGAAAGGACGAACTGCCGCTTGGCCGATTCGGTCGCCCCGAGGAGGTCGCAGCCGTCGTCATCTGTCTGGCATCTCAAAAGGTCAGCTTAGTGACCGGCGCGTGCGTTACGGTCAATGGCTGTCAGTCGCGGTCGCTCATCTAACCGCTGCGAAGGTCGTGAAGCTAATCGGGCGGTCTCCTGATCAACGATAGCAATTAGGACAGGAGACGTTGACTACGAAGTCAGCAATCAATACAATGACGCAACATTCAGGTAGTTACAGACCGGCCCTAAGGGAATACCAAAACCACGGTTCATCACAAGGAGGGAGCGTTATGAAGAGTTCAGATGTGCTACGGGGTGCAGGACGGTTGGCCGCGCCTCTTCTTTTGGCGCTGACGGTGGCGTGTGCGATCGCTCTCGCACCTGTCCATGCTGAGGCACAGTACTACGGGATTGAGAACGTTGCGAAGGGGAAGCCCGTTTTGAACGTCACGCCCACCGCGCTCGGCGGTCCTTCATCCGTTGTCACTGACGGAAAAGTCGACACATACTGGTACAGCTACCCTGTCCAGGAATACACGATCGACCTGGGCGCCCCGACCTCAATAGGGAAGATCGTTGTCTACGTCTCGCAGGCAAGCAACTTGGTTATCTCATCGTCACTCGATGGAATCACATTCTCGCCCCAGCACAGTCTCAATGTGACGGATGTGGCGCACAGTAATTGGGTAGGTGGGATGGCGTCCGGCCCGCTGGTCTTTGAGGCCAATGGGGCGTATTCGGCTCGGTATCTCAAGTATCGATCGCAAGACATGGGCTGCGCCTGCTATCAGGGGACGTTAGAATTCGCTGTGTATGAGTGGGTCAGCACACCGCCGCCCGTCCTGAGCGGCGTTAACCTGGCCACGCCCCCCAGTAGTGTTATGGATCTTTATGCATCTGCACCTGGCTTCCCGGCATCCGCCGTTGCCGACGGCAATCTCGGTACGTCTTGGATTGGCGCCTCTTCGGTACCATACACGCCGGTCGGTGGACAGCAATTCTATATCACATACGGGGGTGCCAGGATTGATCTTGGAGGCAACACCCTTGTCCACGGTGCTCGCCTACGTCGACCGGCGACAGGCGGCGCTCAAACCGCATTGATCACTCTATACAACGCTGCAGGTACCGAAGTCGGCTGGTTTGGGGACGGTAATCCGAACGTCATTGGCACGACGAATCCTGCATTCGGTGACGCTGATTTTGTACTCAATGTACCGGTTCTGGCCCGCTATGTACAAATCGTGCAGATGAATCCAACTGTCAACACCGTCACGGCGCGGCCGGCCCTCGCAGAGGTCGAAGTGTACGGCGCGGTGTCCTCGGCGACCTACACGATCACGGCATCAGCCGGCCCCAACGGCAGCATCGCCCCTTCAGGCGCGGTGACGGTGAATTCAGGTGGGAGCCAAGTATTCTCAATTGCACCGAGCGTCGGCTACCATATCGCCAACGTCCTCATCGATGGTGTTGCGGTGGGCGCACTGCCCAGCTACACCTTTAGCGGTGTTACTGCTAACCATACGATCGACGCGTCGTTTGCGATTGACACCTACACGATCACGGCATCAGCCGGCCTCAACGGCAGCATCGCCCCTTCAGGCGCGGTGACGGTGAATTCCGGGGATAGCCAAACCTTTACCATCACGCCTAACGCAGGGTTCCACGTTGCGGATGTCCTGGTGGATGGGAGTTCGGTCGGTGCGGTGGCGAGCTATTTATTCAGTAATGTTACTGCTAACCACACGATCAGCGCGTCGTTCGCGATTGACACCACTCCGAATCCCTACGATTCACTGCGAGCATTGTTAAGCCGTGATTGTGTCACGAACAAAGGGATCCTCAATTCATTGACTGTTAAGCTCAACAACGCAGAGGCGGCCGAACAACGCGGTAACGTTACCGCCAAGGCCGACATTATCGGCGCCTTCGTCAACGAGGTCCAGGCACAGACAGGAAAGGCCATCGATCGTACGTGCGCTGCGGAACTCATCCGCCTGGCACAACTCCTTTAATGGTTGGAGAGTAGTTGCAGAAAGAGTTGATAACGGCAGATGGTATGGGGGGTTGCCGTAGTTGCTAAGCTCGAGAGATTATCTCGCCGGGATCGGCGGCTTCGGCAACCCCAAGCTTTTTATTGAGTCTTGCATAAATAATGGTACGTGAACTACAGACCTATCCGTTCGGCCTGAGCCTGTCGAAGGCTAATCCGCTTATGGTTCGACAGGCTCACCATGAACGGAACGAAGACATCCCCGGATCGTATTACTTATGCAAGGGTCAATAGGACTCGTAGCTATTCGACGGTTACGCTCTTGGCGAGGTTGCGGGGCTGGTCTACGTCACACCCTTTGCGGACAGCGATGTGGTAGGCAAGGAGTTGCAGCGGGACGACAAGGAGCAGGGGCATTAGGTGAGGCGAGGTATGTGGAATACTTAACAGATGGTCGGCCTTGGCCATGAGGCGGGAATCGGTCTCGTCGGAGAGGGCGATGACGATCCCGTTGCGCGTCTTCACCTCCTCGATATTGCCCAACACCTTCTCGAAAGTCCGGTCCTTTGGCGCAAGAAAGACCACCGGTATCTCTTCAGAGATCAGGGCAATGGGTCCGTGTTTCATCTCGCCGGCCGGATACCCCTCGGCGTGGATATAGGAGATCTCCTTGAGCTTCAGGGCTCCCTCCAGCGCGATAGGGTAGTTGATACCGCGACCCAGATAGAGGAAATTCGAGGCGGCGTGGAAGCGCCCGGACAGTTCTTCCAGCGCGGGTCCAAGGGAGAGTACCTGCTCCATCTGCTGCGGCAGGTGGATCAATTCACTGAGCAATTCCTGGGACCTCGCTCCATCAAGGTGTCCCTTGGCCCGGCCAAGGGCCAGAGCCAGCAGGTGCAAGGCGATCAGTTGGGAGGTAAAGGCCTTCGTCGAGGCGACGCCGATCTCTGGGCCGGCGTGGGTATAGAGGACGCCATCGCTTTCGCGACTGAGCGTAGAGCCGACCACGTTGCAGATGGCGAGGGAATGACAGCCGCGGCGACGGGCCTCGCGCATGGAAACCAGGGTATCCAGCGTTTCGCCGGACTGACTGATTATCACGACCAGCGTTCGCTCATCCAGGATCGGATTGCGGTATCGGAACTCGGAGCCGTAGTCCACCTCGACCGAAATACGCGCCAGATCCTCGATGAGGAACTTGCCGACCAGCCCGGCATGCCAGGAGGTCCCGCAGGCGACTAAGACGATCCGATTGATCGTCGACAACCTGCTGTGGAGTGACTCCAACCCTTCCAAGTAAAGCTGACCGCTCTCCAGCGAAAAACGACCCCGAATGGTGTCGCGGATCGCTCTGGGCTGCTCATAAATCTCCTTCAGCATGAAGTGTTTGTATCCGCTCTTCTCGGCCATGATGGGGGTCCAGATGATCTTTTCGACCTTCTTCTGCACCGGCTCTCCGGTCAAGGTTGTCACGGTGACACCGTCATGGGAGAGGACCACCACCTCTTCGTCGTCCAGAAACAGGACATCGCGGGTATGGGAAAGGATGGCGGGAACGTCGGAGGCGATGAAGAACTCTCCGTCACCCAGTCCCACTACCAGTGGGCTGCCATTCCTGGCCGCTACCAGCTTGTGCGGATCGCCTCGCCAGAGGATCCCAAGGGCATAGGTCCCAACCACGTTGGTCAGGGCGCGCCGTACGGCCGTCTCCAGGTCTTTCGTCTCCTGAAGTTGCGCCTCGATCAGGTGGGCGACCACCTCGGTATCGGTATCGGACGTGAAGTGGTGTCCCTCCCGCTGGAGCTTTTCTTTCAGGGCCAGGTAGTTCTCGATGATACCGTTGTGGACGACGACCAGATCACCGGTACAATCGCTATGGGGATGGGCGTTCTCTTCGGTGGGTCGGCCGTGGGTAGCCCAGCGCGTATGGCCGAGACCGACCTCTCCGGAGAGATCACGACCCCACAGGGCATTTTCTAACTCTTTAATCTTACCCACGCTGCGATACAGGGCGATCCGATTTTGTTGGAGGATAGCCAGACCGGCCGAGTCGTAGCCCCTGTACTCCAGGCGCTTGAGTCCCTCCAAGAGGACCGGGACGACCTTCTTATGCCCGACATACCCCACGATTCCGCACATCGCGCTACCCCTTCCGTTCTTTAGACCGAAATGTTGCAGCGAAGCCGGTCTTATTGACCTGCTGGGCTCGGCCAAACGCCAGCGCATTGGCCGGCACATCCTCTGTGATGGTCGATCCGGCGGCAATGATGGCGCCTCGGCCCACCGAGATCGGCGCCACGAGGCTCGCATTGCTGCCTACAAACACATCGTCTTCGATCACGGTCTGATGTTTGGTAAAACCGTCATAGTTACAGGTGATCGTCCCGGCGCCGATGTTGACACGCTCTCCGATGCTGGTGTCGCCGATGTAGCTCAGGTGTGGGATCTTGGACTCTTCACCGATGACCGACTTCTTGACCTCCACGAAGTTTCCGACCTTGACTCGTTGCCGAAGCGTAGCCTGCGGCCTCAGGTGTGCGTAGGGCCCGACCTGGCACCCGTCACCGATTTGACTCTCCTGGATAATGCACCCATCCAGGATTACGGTATCGTCGCCGACCGTCGAATTACGGATTCGGCAGCCTGAGTGGATCGTAGTTCCTTCACCAATCACGGTCTGCCCTTCAAGGGTGACGTTCGGATAGAGGATCGAATCGGGACCGATCCTGACGAACGGGCCAATGTAGGCATGCGCAGGGTCGAGGATGGTGACCCCCTCGGCGAGCAGCCGCAGGGCGGCTCTTCGCCAAAGAAGACGATGGATCTCAGCCAAATCGGCGCGGGTATTGACCCCTCGCACCTCGTCGGGGTCTGAGGCTCGGCAAGCCTGCACGCCCCCATCACGATCTCGCAGCAGCGCGATGGCGTCTGGAAGGTAGAGTTCGCCCTTGACGGCAGAAGGGCGAATCGCCTGGAGGGCATCGAAGAGCGCAAGCGCGGAAAAGCAGTAGACTCCGGCGTTGATTTCATGGAGTTGCCGCTCCTGTGGCGTGGCCTCCAGTTCCTCAACGATTCGCAGGAGTTCCCCTCTCGCGGATCGGACGATCCGCCCGTATCCGGTTGGTTCAGCCACCTCAGCCGTCAGTACGGTGGCCAGCGCGCGGGCCTCGCGGTGCGCCTGCAGGAGGCCGTCGAGGGTTGCTGAGGTGAGGAGCGGCGTATCCCCGGACACGACCAACAGATCGCCATCGAAGCCGGTGAGGGCCTCCCGGGTGTACAACAGGGCATGAGCCGTCCCGCGCTGTTCCGGTTGACAAACGAATTCGACGGCCTCGTCCGCCAGCGCCTCTTCCACGCTGTCGGCCTGATAGCCGACGATCACCAAGGTTCGCTTCGCCCGGAAAGACCGACACGCTTCGACGACATAGGCGATCATCGGCATGCCAGCCACCAGATGCGTCACCTTCGGCAATTTCGAGCGCATTCTGGTCCCTTGGCCGGCAGCCAGGATCACTGTGCAGAGATCGTTCACGCGCTAAGACCTCTCCCCAGACTCTGGGTTATAATCTTCATGATGCTATCACACCCTTCCAATGGCTGCAAAATCGATCACGCAGATGAGTTGAGTAAGGTCACAGCCACGGTCATGGTGAGTCGCCAGGGTCGAACTGGTGACCTCACAGTCGTGCCTCCTGTTTCCCGAGCGCGCGCAGGGCTGCCGAGACGACAAAGAGAGAGCCGGTGACGACAACGGCATCCTCCGGATCGGTCACTGCCTTGGCCAGGGCGATCGCCTCGGCCACGTCTTCCAGGATCTCGATCTTCGGACAGAAGCGTTCGGCCTCCGGCAGACGATGCGGATCAGCGGCGCGCTCGCTCTCCGGACGCGTGAGGACGACCCGCTTGGCCAGCGGCCCCAACTCTCGCAGCATCGCGATCCAGTTCTTATCCTGAAGTACGCCGAACACCAGAGTCACGCGACCGGCAAACCGCTGTTCCTCGAGAAAGGCCCGCAGCGCGATCGCGCCCGCCGGGTTGTGGGCGCCATCCAGGATCACAAGGGGCCGGCCGGGAAAAAGCTGGAGACGGCCAGACCATTGTGTCCGGCGTAATCCTTTGCGAATCGAATTCTCCGAAATGGTTGCGCCGACAGTCCGAAGAAGTCGAATCGCTGCAAGGGCAGCGACCGCATTGATCACCTGATGCCGGCCGAGCAGACTGATGTCGAGGGTTTCGGTGGGCCGCCCTTTTTCGCCGACGCTGAATTGCTGACCGGAGAGATCTGACTGGTGAACCCGCCAGTCGTATGCACTCCGGACATCGAAAAGTGTTACGCCACACTTTTGACATGCGTCGGTGATGACGGCCAGTGCCTCGGGGGCATCAACGGCAGTGACGACCCGCGTTCCTTCTTTGATGATCCCTGCCTTCTCTGCGGCGATCGCACCGAGTGTCTGTCCAAGATACTCTTCATGCTCCAAGGCGATATTAGTGATCACCGCCACTTGGGCGTCGATGACGTTGGTGGCATCGAACCGGCCTCCCATTCCGACCTCCACCACCGCGTAGTCCACCTGGCTGCGAACGAAGTGCATGAAGGCAAGGACCGTTGCGACCTCAAAGAAGGTGGGGTGGGCAACAGGGTTGGGAGTTGGGGGTTGGAGGTTAGGGATTGGGAAGAGATCGGCGATGACATGTCGAAGTTCATCGGTGAGGGCGGCGACGTCGGTCTCCGCGATGGCCAGACCGTCTACCTGGATCCGCTCCGTAAACTCCAGGAGATGCGGCGAGGTGTAGAGCCCGACCCGATAACCGGCAGCTTTCAGGATCGACGCGAGAAAGGCGGCAGTGGACCCTTTACCGTTAGTCCCGCCGACCAGGATAGACGGAAACTGACGGTGCGGATTGCCAACTGCTTCAAGAAGCCGTTGGATATTCTCGAGACCCAGCTTTACACCGTAACGCTGGAGCCCGTAAAGATAGGCAATTGCCTGGGAATAGGTCATGCGGCCACCTACGCTGAATGGTTCCCTTCAGTGGCCTACCAAAGCGGGGAGTCCGGATAGCGCCGAGCCAGCCAGCGGTCACATCCAAAGGAGCGACCAGCCCGCGTGAGGAAGACTACCACCAGCCCGGCCATAAACGCCTGGTCCGAAGTAGTGGCCGGCGACCCGCCCCCCTTGGCCAAATAGAAGTTGAGTGTCATCAAGATCCCCACGAGTGCAGCCGGGCGCGTCAAGAGCCCAAGCAGGAGCGCCAGGCCGCCCAGGATCATCCCCCAGGTGACCAACCAGGCAAAGAGCTGATAATGGGGAATCGCCACACCGGTCAGGAACGGCTTATACCAGCCAAACGCCCCGGTGGTCTTGGTCGTAAGCCACTTCTCCAGCGCGTCTGAACCGGTAAAACCGCCGGTTAACTTTCCGAGGCCATCTTGGAAGAAGTAGTAGCCGAAAAAGATGCGCAGGAGCGCGACCTGCCAGAGCTTTGTTTCTGTCTGCCAGTTGCCCTTCGGCTTGGTCACCGATGCTCCCTATGCGCTCCCACGCTGCAGCTTCTCAACCTCGAAGACCCTAATACTATCCTCCTCACGGATTGAGAGGAGTTTCAGGCCGACGCCGGCCAGTAACGATTCGAAGATCGCGGTCGCAAACTGGAATCGCTCGGCGTCAAACGCGAATTCCACTCGCTCGCCAGGCTGAAGCTCCTCGGCATGGAATCGAAAGATACCCTTTAAGTAGGTAATGATATCCGCGCTACACGTGGGAGCCCGGACAACAATGCGCTGCATCGACCTGTCCTCGACTACGATTGGGGATCAGAGGCTCACGCTAGAGCTTTTTCCGCATCAGGTACCAGCGATCGGCGCCTGCCTTGGCGCGCTTGTCGGCCTCATCGATCGTTTGCGGCGGCGGAATGATCACATCCTGGCCAGGCTGCCAGTCGACCGGGCAGGCAACCCCGTACTTGTCGACGGTCTGGAGCGCCTTCAGGCTCCGCAGGATCTCGTCGATGTTTCGTCCGAATGGGATCGGATAGTACATGGCGAAACGGACGATCCCCTCGGGGTCGATGAAGAAGACGCCGCGGACGGTGAGGCCGACCTCAGGGTTGATCAGGTCGTAGAGGTTGGCTACGACCTTCTCGGGGTCGGCGACCACCGGGAAGTCGATCTTGACCTTGGCCGACTCTTCCATGTGGCGGAGCCACTCGATATGCGAGTAGATGCTATCCACGCTCAGGCCGATCACCTCGCACCCGAGGTCCTTGAATTCCTTGTGTCGCTTGGCAAACTGGATGAACTCCGTCGTACAGACCGGCGTAAAGTCTGCGGGGTGAGCAAAGAGTAGGACCCACTTGCCGCGGAACTGCGACAGGGTGATGGGACCCTTTGTGGTATTGGCAGTGAAATCCGGTGCCTTCGATCCGATCTTGACCATGGTGACCTCCTTTCAGACTGAGTTCATAGCATCGTCGGTATCGAGTCTTGCGTCCCTCGCTCCAAACGGCCCAACTATCGTACACTCGGAATGTTGGTTCAACACTATTGTAATCGATAGTTCGCCGCGCGCGAACAACGATTTTTTCGCTATGCGGATTAATCTGTACTCACTCTTCCGGTCGTCCGCTCAGTTTCTTCAGGATCTTTGAGATATAAACCACGAGCGCACAGCCGATTGGAAAAAGGCACTCGTTGGCGGTGCGGGAGACGAGCACGGGTACCGGCGGCGTCTGGGGCGCGGCCTGGACGAAGAGCGCCACCATCGTGCCCCCGAACACGACGCCCACAGCGAGCCCCGTCGCGAGGTGCGCCGACAATCCTCCCCACGGCTTTTTCGCGACCCAGTCGAGCATGAGGCCGAAACTGCCATACTGGAATCCCTTGAGAATGGCGATCAGAATGAGCGATGGGCCGGGGCCGGCGTCTGCCGCGACCGCGAGCGCCTCCTTCGCGCCGTCGTGCAGCGAGCGCGCAACCATGAACGCGAGGGGCGCAGCGAACAGGCCCGCAAGTCCCATCACCGGCCCCCGCGCCTTCTTCACCGTAGCGCCGATGGCCAGGCCCACGCACACGATGGTCGACCAGGACACCTTCTGGACGAGATCAGCCAGGACCGGGTTCGCGCCCTTCAGCGTCCCAAAGCCGGCCGCGAGCGCGACGAGAACGGCTTCCATCGTGAGGCCCAGCAGCACCGCCAGCCATCCCACGTACAGAAGCGCCTTCAAGGCGTTGAAGGACTTCTCCGTTTCTACTCCCATCTTTATGATCTCGCCGCCTCAGCTTGTCGTTCAGCTCATCGATCCAGCGGTATTGGAACTCCTTGTAGGTAATTAACGGCTGGTCCTTTCGGCCTTCTGGGTCTGCTCGACTCGCGCGATGAGTCGGAGCGCATGGGGCATAAAAGAGAGCAGGGCAGGAAGGCCTTCTCGGCTCTCCCGTCTAGGACGGAACAGGCAACGGGCAGGCGTTCGACCGATGCCGTCCTGCTCCCGCGGTGCCGAGGGTACGGGGCGTATAAAAGCCTGTCAAGGAGAAAGTGGGTGACGGCGGGAGGAGGCAACCGGCCGTTAGGCATGTGGACTTAGAGGTGGCGCAGAGTGAGACTCACCACATCGTTAGAGAGGCTGTACTACCAAGATGCCAGGAGTGAGTTATCCGTTGAGAGGAAGGTGCCAGCTTGCTGAGGAGAGGGCTAGACAGTGCACATTACGGGGGTGTAATCTGCATCACACTCGGTAGTCAGACGCGGTTGCCCGTACGCAACGCCAACTTACACTCTGGCGCCTCGCGCGCGGCTCCCAGGGGCATCAAGATGCTCACTTTGACCGGTGCTGAACGACGAGTTGAGCCGCCGAGGTACGAGGTCGGCTCGAACGGCTTGTTGGGCAGACATGCCAAGCCGAGTTTTGGCATTTCAGCAACGTGAGTCCTGGGCCGCCAGCCGCACCGCATCCCGCTATGGCTGTTCCTGAGCCATAACCGTTCTCCAAAAGCCTTATGACTCAATGACTCTACTGCACGCCCTTGCTATTCAAGTTTACAATCCAATTCACGATCCGTTCATCCGGAGAGCCGTATTCTGGTTCGTTCCTGACTGTCCGGGTTTGTGGAGGGTCTTTGCTGATAATTGACGCTTTTCCAATCGCGACCTTATCGGGCCAAGCTGCGACATAGATATCTAGATACTGTCTATATGCTGGCTGTTTTGAGATCGAATAAGTTCCCACCTGTTCCGATCTCTCAGCCATCACCAGAAAAACCGTTACCGGCCGGCTCGAAGAGCCTGCTCTGAGGTGTGCGGGTAACAGACCGTGAGCCGAGCTTATCGAATCTGACCTCATGTCCCAGATCAAGGCTTTGCCCTCCCTAACTATCGAGGGCTTATTCTCTATCGTCCTGGAGATTCCGACTAAAGGCTTTACGTCGTTCACAATTCCTCGCAGGCTATTCAATTCTATTCTGTCCTGTCGTTCCCATTGGCCTAAGTCACCATTTTTGAGTACTGCCAGTCCCGAAATGAAGAAGGTTCCGAAGCCTGCTATTACCACGAGAATGGGAATAATGGAGAGTACTTTTGCAATTCTTCCAACAAGCCCCTGTTTTTCCGCCAAGGCTACGAGGCCAAACGCCACAGGAATTGCGATAAGACCAGCATAAATTGTATTCCGGCCAAACTCAGTCGAATACCTTGCCACGAGTATCATTAGAAAGGAGAATAGTCCACCTATTCCTGCCAGGATCAAAACCCGACCGAGGCGCACTTTTCTGTCATTACTCGTCATCTGCCCAGGCTCCCATTATTAGAAAACCACCCCAATCAGGTCCCTTTCTTATTGTGTTTCATGCCACCCGTTAGCGCCCAACTATTAAGTGAGCCGCTTTACAAGCCGACAGAGGCCGACGGCCTATCTCCCAAGTCGGCTCTACTTCTCAACGGGGAATTTATTCGTAATATCCTACACTTAGCCCTATCGGTCAAGACTATTCTGGCTGACAAACGCTGTCAGTAGCGGCGGTCTATCCCCCGAACAATTGGCGGCCTATCTTGGCACCCTATAGCCGATCAGCCGGGCTATTGTCCCCCGTTCGCTCCGGTTCAACACGTAGGCATAGATCATCGTCATGCTGACATCCCGACAGTCAAGCCACTTCCAGACGGCGCAGATATCATAGTCCTCTTCAGGGCGTTTTCATCTTCGCGTGCGCATGGAACAATGAGCCATATTGAAGGCTGCGCCGGCGGGGGCGGCAGTGTAGGTTACAACCACAAATCTGCACCGGCATCGGCGCGCTTGGCGGATTTCAATCGGAATAGGTGGCCGATTTCATCGGAATACGCACCTCCGCCGTGGAGCGAGTAACGGAAGCGCAGGAGGTGATCTCGCGCGCGATCGATGGACGGTGAAGTGGTACCAAGCAATCGGAATTCTGGGGATTTCGGACGTCTGCGAAGCGTTTATTCGACTGATTCCACAGATCAATCCGAAATGCGTATGGAGTGTTTTTCAACAAGTCAATTCGGATAGCCGATATGTTGATCGTGCTGGGGAACCATTGCGCCTGGAGGCTTGCCCGAGCCTGTGAGCTGGTCAGAACATCCCATTCAGCCGACGCAGCCATCGGAAGAGCCACGCCATTGTGAGCAACAGGCTCAGCAGCGCAACCGTCATTTGCGCTGGGGGATAATCATAATGGTTCGCGAGTACGAACGCGGTCGCGCCGGTCATGAGGGCAACGAGTGGGGCGACAAGGAACATGGGGCGAACCTCGCGGCAGAGATTCTTTGCAACAAGGGCGGGAAGCACCAGGCACCCAAACGTATACAACATCCCGGCGGATCGGATAGATAACCCCACGGCGAGACCAAGCAAAGTGGAGATGACCGCTGCCCAGCGAATGATGTTCATGCCCACTGCCGCGGCCATGGCAGGGTCCATGAGGAAGAGCAGGGTGCGCCGATGTGTGGCCGAGAGGAATATAGCGGTCAAACCGGCGAGCAGGCCGAAGATCCAGACGTCGACTCTCGTGGCTCCGATGATGCTCGAGGCGAGCAGCCGATGGATCTCCTCCAGTCCGTGCGGGCTGTGGGAGACGATGAGGATGGAGAGGCTGGCTGACACAAGGAATACCCATCCTGTGATCGCTTCATGACTCTCTTTCGACTCCTCGCCTCCGCGCGTGGTGATCAGAGCCGCGATGACGGAGAACGTCACGGCCATGGTGGAGAGAAATCCGTCCGAGCGGAACCAGGGGAGGGTAGCCGGAGCTGCCCACGCCCCGATCCACATCGCGAGAGCAATGCCAAGGGTTGATGCCTGAGAAATCGCCGCGCCGATGAAGATCTGGTCGCGGGCCACTGCAAGCACACCGACCAGCGAGAGCAACAGGGCGATCGACAAGCCGACGAGGTACGTGTTCTGAAACAGAGGCCATGATGAGAGGAACTCCTCGATCACGGATGTTCTCCCGGGGGATAGACATGGACACCGACAGCGCCCGATGGATCGCGGGTCACCTCCACGCCCACCCCGTACACCCGATCGAGGGCGGCCCGGTTGAGCATCTGCTCACGCGGTCCTGACTCGACGCGGCCCAAACGGAAGAGAGCCAGGTGCGTGGCGTATCGCGCGGCAATGGCGATATCATGGGTGACGAAGAAGAGGGTCAGATGTTCCTCCCGGTTCAGGTCGGCGAGCAATCGCAGGAACGAGTCTTCCGTCGAGAGGTCAAGGCCATTGGTCGGTTCATCGAGGATCAGCAGGCCAGGCCGTCGCACGAGGGCTCGAGCCACTAGCGCCCGTTGTCGCTGTCCGCCGGACAGGGACCAGTAATCGCGTCCCGCCATCCCCTCCAGATCGACCTTGTGGAGCGCCCACTCGAGGCGCTCCGCTTCCTCTTTTTTCGTGCTGAGTCGAATGCCCACGAGCCCCAGTATGACAAATTCCCGGACCGTGGTCGGGAGGGCCGGATTCAGATCACATCGCTGCGGGACAAAACCGATCCCCTCCCGACGCGCCAGGTCCGGGTGGAGCCATATTTGTCCAGCTCGGGGTCGAACGATCCCCAGCATCGCGCGAATCAGCGTGGTCTTTCCGGAGCCGTTCGGTCCGATGAAGAACCAGAACTCCCCCTTTTGGCACTCAAGGGTAACACCCTCGAGCACACTCCGACGCGCGTAGCCGACAGTCAGCCCTGTCGTCTTCAGGATGATGTCAGTGTTCTCCATGTTCCTTCAGTACAGGCCGTACCTATGAGCCTTCCAACGCTGCGGCCATCTCTTTAATATTATAGTCAATCATGGCGAGGTAGTGGTCAGTCCCATCGCGCGCCCCGACCTGGTGGGCCAGATTCACGATCCTTGCGCCGGTCTGTTGCGAGATGAATCGGGCATGACGAGGGTCATAGTAGCTCACCGTCAGGACCGCCCCGACCCGTCCTGCCCGCATGAGATCCACCAGCGTCCCCAACTGCTTGGTCGTTGGAGGGATTCCTGGTTTCGGCTCCATGAACCCGATGACCGCGATCCCAAACCGGCGAGCGAAGTAGGGCCATAAATTGTGATCAGCTACGACCTTGGTTCCGAAGTGAGGAAGCATCCTCCCCAGCCAGCCCTGTAGGAGTGATGCCTCTCCCTGGCCCTTCAGGAAGGGGGCAAGCTTGCCGTGCTCGTAGAGCAGGGCAAGCTTTTCGACGTCGTACTTCTTAGCGAGCTTCTCGCCCACCAACGCTGTACCCAGTTTCAGACTGAAAGAGATATAGCGATCCTCAAAGTATGGCTTTCTGTCCGGTCGCAGTTCAACCAGCTTGTCGCGGATCAGCCGCGCCACGTTAAGGCCATTTAACGGATCAAGCAGATAGTGTGGGTTTCCCAGGGGGTGAACATCACCCATCGAACGGTCCACCGGCCCGGTGGGGACTTCCAGACGCATGATGGCCCTGGAGGCGTCGATGTAGCCGCGTCCGCCCGGCAAGACCGCCCCGTTCCTGGCGTTCTGCAAGAGGACCGGGGCCCAACCGATCTCCAGGTCCATCCCGACCTGGAGATAGAGATCGCACTGACTCAGCGTCTTGATGAAGCTGGGCTTGGCCTCGATGAAATGCGCGTCTTCTGTCCCCTTGGCGAAGACCGTGACCGAGACCTGGTCCCCTCCCACCTCGCGGGCGAGACTGCCCAGATCAGGCACGGTGGCGCAGACGGCAATCGGCTTGGCGCCCTCCTGGGCAAAGGCGCCTGTACTCACCAGGCTGAAGGACCCCAATACGCAAGCCACAACGCCCCACACAGACAGTCTTTGCAGTAGTCTCAGCATACGCAATCCCCTTGGCGTCGTTAGTACTTGTGGGCGGGGTGGGCGCCGTAGAGGAATTCGACCCCCAACCAGACGGAATGAGCGTCCTGGTGTTCCAGGTGATCTGCCCGATCGTAGTTATACTGCAAGCGAATCCGCGAGAATTCAGAGGGATGCCAAGCAAGAAGCGGCGAGATCCGGTGCCGGGTGTCACGGAATGGGTCATTCGCCCGGCCATTGTAAATCAGCACGCTTGCTCCGCTCCCGCTTGCATATTCGTACCGAAGTCCGGCCGCCCACCCGTACTGGAAGCCGTAGAGCGCTTGAGTGTACAACCCCCAATCCCGGAGTGTCTCACGCGGCAGGTCGATGGTGCCGTTAAAGAAACGGTCGGCCACATAGTCTCGACCCATCGCTTCCGACTGCCAGAGGAAAAATGGCCACCCTCGGAAACTCGTAGTCGGCCGCCACGTCAGCTTGAGGTCGGCGCCGTAGATCCGCGTATCGCCATCGGAGCCGGTCGCGTTCGGACCGAAGAGCCCCGAGAGGCCAAACTTGGTCGTCACCGTGTCGCTCGGGTTCCAAGAGTTCTCCCAGCGGAGCGAATAGAGGAGGTCGCTCAGGTTCCTGACGTCGCGTCGGACGAACGGCCGTCCGCCGATCGGCTGTTTCTGGAAGAACTCCTCGTTGGCCATGAAGCTCGCCGCAATCTCGCCGTTCGCATTCTGTGCGCCAACGTAGAGTTGAGAATACCAGGGGACCGGCATGAGCCATCCTACGCGCAGGCCGGCCTGTCGCAGGCCATCGGGTCCGAACAGCCGTGTATTGATGACCGGCTGATCCAGCCAATCCCACGCATGCGGGTGGACCGGATTGATCTGGCCGAACTCGGTAAGAAAATGTCCTCCCTTGAGTTGCAGGCCGTAGGGGAGCGACTGCGTGGTAAAGAATGCTTCCTCCAGTTCGACCCTGGTGTCCCCAACGACAGGGTCGATGAGGTAGGTGATATGGGCCTCACCCGTAAGGTAGGGGTCCACGGCGCCCGCCAATGACAGCTCAACGTTCTGAACTGTGAAGCCCCGCTTGCGGGGATCGTGGTCGCCGCCCTCAAGCTTTTGGATCGTGGCCTCCCGTTCGGTAGAGCTTCCTGCCGCGAACAGCGCATCAAGCGAGAGGTCGATCAACCGAAATGTGGTTCCACCGGCCTGACGGGAGAACAGATCGGTTGTCACGAATGCCGCCGTGGGGGCCGGCGCCTCGATCTCCTTCAACGCTTTTTCGAGCGCCACTTCAGGGGTTGCGGGTTTCGCCGCTGCCGGCAACTGAGATCGCATCGCTTCAATCTCACGCTGGAGTTCCTCCAGCTTTTTCTGCTTCTCGGCGTCACGTCTGCGAAGCTCTTCAACCACCTGCTTGAGGGCCTCCAGCTCAGGGTTTTTGACCTGCGCCCACGTCACTCCCGTTCCGAGAACCAGTGCGACCAGGGACATCATCGTCATCAGGCTAAGCTGTGTAGTGGAGAGGGTACGCATCGAGTGTTCCTCCTCAAAAGACGACGACACTGGCCGGGGCCGGACCACCCCATACAAAAGGGCCACCGAGAAGGCAGGGGTATCGCGAGGTTGCCGACCGCAGGCCAGAATGATTCAGATCTTAGGAGAAAACGGGCGGGGCACGGCTGTGAAACGATCCGAGGTCGGTGATGCAGGGAACTGTGACGAATGAGGGAATGCGGAAGAGTGAGCCGAGGAAGAATCGTAGCAGGAAGACGACGAGGAGGCCGGTTGTGGCGACCTGCTGCCAGAAATGGATCGGGCACGACCCGTTCGCCTCAGGCTGAGACTTGTCTTGAGACTGATGAGAATCAGTGGTCTGACTCGCACTAGGAAGGAACAGCCGCAGCAGCCCACCGAGTGAGGCGGCATCCCCGTGATCGTGTGGATCAGGGGCCAACAGCAAGAAGCTGATGGCGAGGACCACCAGAGCCGCCGCCCAACGATCACCTCTACCCCGTGCCTGTACTCGCTCGCAGCCTTGCACCAGACTCCCCTCAGTTGTGAGCGGCGACAAAGCGGATCGTCTCTGCTACGTCGCTCACGGCTAGTGAATATAGATGATTACCGCTGCTCCGGCAAGTCTTTTGATGTTGTTTGAAAGCCGTTCCTTCCCCCCTTCCCTAAATTCACCAGGACTCCGTTCGCACTGAGGAGGCGCGGGCGTTTTGCGCCGTCTCGAAGTGCAGCTTCCGTTCTACATCTGGTCGGAGGGATCTCTCACGGATTGGATTATTTAGGAGCGCTATGATAGGCTTTGCCTTGTGAGAAAGTATCTGCAGGAACCGACCAGTGAGGAAGGAGAGGATTCATGACCCTGCATCCCCAGTACGTGATCGATGAAAAGGGCCAGCGTCGCAGTGTCTTACTGTCCATTGAGGAGTACCGGGAGCTTTTGGAGAGCGCGCAGGATGTTATCGACGCGGCCTTGATCGATCAGGTGAAAGATGAGCCCCGGGTGGCGTGGAGTGAGGTGAAGGCAAAACGTGGCCGGGGACGGCAACGGTGAGCTATGAGATCGAACTTACACGCCGAGCCGAAAAGGAAATTCTGAAGCTCGACGCGGCAATGTTTGAGCAAATAAGAGCGGCTATTGACGGCTTATGCGAGAACCCGCGGCCCTCAGGAGTGCGAAAGCTTCGAGGCCTGGAAAGTGAATGGCGCATCCGTGTGGGACGGTTCCGGGTCCTCTATACTATTCAGGACGCCACCCGGCGAGTTCTCGTCCAGCGCGTTACCGACAGGAAGGATGTGTACCGCCGGTGAGGTGTGACGCGGTTAATCGCTGATCGTTTCTAGGCTAACCGTGGATGAGTTATCTCACGGCAAGCGTTGTGGAGTTTTAGGTTTAGACCAACCCAAATCCTTATGAATACGCCTAAACTTTAGGTGTAAATCAAATGCCCGCTCCAGTGCATTGAAGGGCTCGGCGCCCTCCGGGATTCCAGTGCGTGCACGGTCAAGCTTTTCCGCGGTATCTCGGAGGTCAGCACCAAAGCATCCTCGCTGGAAAAGCTCTTGAAGGAGGCACTCCCGCAGCACAAGGTCCGCCACCACAAGATGGGGCATCCCCTGGGCAGTATTGAAGGCATGCGTCGGCACCGCATCGCCATGCACCAAGCGGCTCCTGATCTCGTAAAGATCCCAGGCCCAACATCCTGCCAGGCTTAAGTTTATCGTCTTGCCGTTCCGTTTCACCCTCACGCCACGATCCATCTCGCGATCCCTGACTAGGCCCTGCACCTTCTTCGCGAACTCCTCTTGCTTGCCGCTCATTGGAAGACCGAACAGCGATTCAAACGCTGTCGCCGTTGCTACCAGCTTTGCCTCGTCGGTCTGGTCTGCACCATCAAGGTGCGCCAAGCGGAACCATTCCATGCCGCGCCATACTCGCTCAACAAAGTCAGGAGCGAGTTTATGAGGATTCAGGAGCAGGGTTCCCAATGCTTCCAAAAGGTGGCGATCAGTCCCTCCGAAGAGGCCTGACGCCGCCCACAGGCGGGTGAACATCACCTTATTCAGTGGCCAGGTGTGGCGTGTGCGACCTGCCGTCACTCCAACGAAGTTGCTGTTGACCGTGAATCGCTGAAAGATCAATTGAAAGGCGTCCGCGGCGGGCACGGGGACCTCGTTATGGTGCGCGATTCGAACTACCCACGCCTCAGTAATCCCGGAGAGTGCGAGGGCTGCCACCGCACGCTTTAGGTTGAGCCGCTCAAGATCCGTATGATAGCGAAAGTCTGCCACGCCAGCGTGCCTGGCGAGCACAATACCTCCAAGAGGCGTGCTATCTACTTCTACATATCGCCTGAAGTAGCGACTCAGGTATTCGCGAACCGTTGGTTCCAGGATACTTCCTGGCTCAAACGGAGAGAAGGTCACCGGCCCGACAGCAATGTTCCGTTCTACGCCAAGCCATGGAAGAAACGCCACCTCGAATTTGTTTGTAAGATTGGAGCCTTCAGACTCTACTGTTGCCTTGCTCTTGACCATACGACGCGCCTCTGCGGTGGTCACAGTGTTCCCTTGAATCTACCAGGGTTCATTCCCCGAGGCTTGCCACGAGGTAGTTCATTCGGCGTGCAAAGGAAGAAGGGATTCCTCATGCGCTAGTTCAGCCGCATAGGCGATGGCGGCGTCGATGTGTTCGGGCTTCAGCGACGGATAGCTTCGGAGAATCTCTTCCCTGCTCGCTCCCTCGGCAAGGCTATCGAGGATGTTCGTAACGAGGACGCGTGTTCCTTTGGCGCAGAGTTGGCCGTGACAAATCAGCGGGTCACTGCTGAGGTGTTGCCGCCAGTCAATCATAATCCGGTCTCCCTTCTCTCTGGACCTCTCGGTGTAGCGTGGCCTTTATTTCCGCCATGATCTGCATGATCCGTTGCTCTTTCTTTAGTATATCGTCTACAAGTTGCTCCGGTGGCAGATGCTCGAAGTCCTGCTTACCATTCGGGTTCTTGATGTCGAGGTTGGCGGAGATAAGATTACCATGTTCGTCGTACTTCAGCACATCGTTGACCGAAACCTTCCATGCGCGGTCATTCTCTATACGATTGTTCCACCAGGCCAGACAGGGAGCAAACTCCTCAAACTGAAGGGGCTGGGTTTTGGTGTAGTCTTCCGGCCTTCGGGAAGCGGGTGCTCGTAATACCAGATCTCTTTGGTCGGTCCTGAGCGGTCGAAGAACAGCAGGTTGGTGGGAATACTGGTATACGGTGCAAAGACCCCATTGGGCAACCGGACGATGGTGTGGAGGTTGAACTCCTTGAGTAATTCCTGTCGCTGATTTGATCGTCGCTCCAGCCGGCGGCGTATAGTTTTGGCAGGACGTACTTTCGGCAGGTATCCGCCTCGGTTAGCATTAAGTAGTGGTTTCCCGACTAGCGGATCGTGGTCCACATATGCAATATCGGTTGGACCGTTGAGCCATTGATGAAATCGCCCCGCGAAGTTGTGCCGTTTTCAGCTTTGCTAACGGTGCGTTCCTTGTATCACAGGCGCTCCTCAGGGTCAAGGCACCCAGGCGAGTCCGAAGTAGAGTTATCATACATGGGTAACACTCCCCCCTGTGGTAGAAGAGTGGTGGTCGTCCAACTCGTCCACCCAACCAGGAAGGAGGTTACCCGTGCCACACCTTATCAGGGAACAGCGCATTCGACA